>JAFGTN010000340.1 GCA_016934075.1 Pirellulales bacterium | reverse complement strand
GACGAAGGAACGATGCCCTCGTTCATGCCCGTCACGATCATGACCGCGGCATCGTCCCACGGCAATTCCAACCAGCCCAGCAACTCCACGGTGCCCCGCTCCGGCAAAGGCGATATGGCCTCGTTCTCCACCTCGCGCAACACCAATCCCACCGCCTCGGCACCCGAAACCTTCGGCGCCAAACGCTCGGGCAAGCCCAGGTTCCGCCTTAAGACCTCATGGATCTTTTCACAAGCCACCAACACCTGCCGGTCGATCGGATCGCTACGATCCAGTCTTACCTTACCTTCGGAATCCCCACCCGAAAACACGCTAACCAGCAATTCAACAATCCCCTCTCCCCAATCCCCCAAAGGCCGCGCCGGACCGTCAAGAGCTCCCACCAAATCCTCGATAGCCCTATAGACGGCGGCAACCTTCTCGTTCCGATCATTTCCCTTTCTATCTTCGTTTTCTTCGTTTACTTCTGTAAAAAAACCTTTGCTATCTTCCATCCGGTAAGGTAACCGTTCTTCATAAAACCGATCGATCGCCGTAATCCAATCCCCATCGATCCCCCTCTGACACAACCAGCCACCCACACTCGGATGCCGCACGAGTTTGGCAAAGGCATCGAACCTTCGATCCGAAACATACTCGGCCACGTCGGCCAGGAACCGATAGGGAGCCGAAAGCGACACAGCACGCCCCACGCCGTATCTCGACGGCACGTCGCACTGGCGAAGTTGACGCTCGATGTGAGGCACCAGTCGCACGTCGGGCACACCCACCGAAATATCCTCGGCGGAAAATCGTCCATTCAGTGCGGCTATGGCCCGGGCAACGGCCGCCGCCTGGTCGGCCGGGCTGTCGACTACCTCGATCTGCTCGCTGGGCAAATCGATATGCGCGTCCAACCATGCCTCGGGCTTCAGGCAACCGTGCTCATCGAAACGGTCGGCCATCTCCGGTGGCGCAAAAACCAAGGCCCTAACCCGTTCGCCTACCTGGTCGAGCATCGAGCGTTGCGCTTTGTTCATATCCACCAGGCCGACCAGGACCACATCCATATCAGAACGGCATTCGCCCTCTCGAATAGCGAACAGCCGCGCCGTTTGCCGATCCCATAATCCCAGCTCGTCCAGCGTGCGCAGATAGGTCTCCTGCACCTCGGCTAACGTCTTCCATCGCGCCACCTCGGTAAAACCTTCGATCCGTTCACCACAATTGGCCACGGCGTTGCAGTCCAGCGCATCGGCCGCCAGTTCGCGGTGCAGCTTGCCGAACATCGTACCCAGAGCCAGCCAAGTTCCCAAATCATCATCGGCCGGTGGATTCGGTAACAGCCCGCGCAACCGCCCGCCGTTGCCGTCGTTACCGTTGGCAGCGGCAGAGATCAACTTTTTAAGTGCGTCGACCCAAGCAAGTTGCTGCACCAGATCTTCGGCAAAGGGCCGCTTGGCCTCGTAAAACAGCTCGGGCAATCCGCCCAGCGTAACAATTTCCGGCGGTTCCAGCACTACCTCGTCGGCCTTGCACCGCTGGATTAAAAGCTCCAACAATCGCCGCCCGGCACGACCGCCCGGCACGGCCACAATCACGCCTCCCAAGCTCAGAACGCCCTTCTTTGCATCTCCCCCCGGGCTCGGCGCTGAAAAATTCTCGACCAAATAATCAACCGCCAACGCCAATGCCGGTCGCCGCCAGTCTAAAAAACACCGTTCCATCGCGATTCAAGCTCCGTCCGAACCAAATTCTACCATTCTCAATATTGGCCAAGGTTACCATAAATCATGGGAGCATAAAACGCCTAATACATTGACCGCAAAGGGTTGTAGGGTATAATTAATCTTTACGTAAAGAATCATGTGCTAAATCCCGAACGCAAAACAGGAAATAAAATGCCAACGATTTCGATGTTTTACGGCATCGTAATTCGGATGTACTTTGCTCCTGGCGAACATCCACCTCCTCATTTTCATGCTTACTACAACGAATTCAAGGCATCGGTTGACATACGAACCTGTGAAACCATCGAAGGCAATCTTCCTCGCAGACAAGAAAAGCTTGTCTTGGCGTGGGCGGAGTTACATCAAGAAGAACTAATGGAAAATTGGAATCTGGTCATGAACGGAGAAAATCCGGTCCAGATTCAGCCACTGCAATAAGCAGGAGTACAATCATGTACCCATCAGTCTCAAAGGTAGTTCCCAGCGAAGATTTCACTCTTAGCATCGTATTCGATAACGGTGAAGAGGGAATTCTAGACATGAAACCGCATTTGAATTTCGGCGTCTTTCAAAAGATCCGCGAATATGAACAATTCAAACGCGTTCGGATTTCCTTTGATACAATCGAATGGGAAACCGGCGCCGATCTCGATCCAGAATTCGTTTATACAAAATGCAAGATGAGCACACACACATGAAATTCTCCCTCCCCCTGACCTTATTTCTCCTTTTAGTAACCTGTCTCGCCCACGCCGCCGAAAACCGGCAAACCACTCCAACGCTCGAACCACTCGTTCGCACCGTCGATTTGAACCTCGGTCAATCAGCGACCCTGATACTATGCGACGGTAAAGAGGCAACCGTCAAGCTTCTCGCCTTGAAAGAAAAACGTGACGATCTACGCGGCGCCGTCCGCGAAGCTCGAGTCACGGTCGAGGTTAACGGCGAAAAAGCCGAGTTCGTCTCGGCAACCTATCACCTGCCGACCGACGTGGGCGGAGTGCAAATCGATTGCCCGGTAACCAAGGGCCACGTACAAGACAAGAGCAATCCCTGGTCGCTGGATGCAGACGCGCGTCTTCGACTTTGGCCGGCCGGTTCGCCTTGGATCCGGCCCGGCACGTTGCATTACCCTGTTCCACAACGCTGGTTCGCCAGCCAGACGCTGATGGCCAACCAGATCGCCGATGGCGACCCGCCCGGCAAAAAATTTATCTACTACCACTGGGGACTGGATTTCGGCGGCGCCGAAGACCTCGTGGAAGTACAAGCAGCCACCGACGGCGTGGTCGTTTCGGCCCGCGGCAAGGTCCTCGAGCCGGGCAAATATCCGCCGCTGGTCAAGCCCCGCTACGACGTCGTCTACATACGCGACGCCCGCGGCTGGTTCTATCGCTACAGCCACCTGAACGTTATCGACAAGACCATCCAAGTCGGCACCAAGGTCAAGATGGGCCAAAAGCTCGGGCTGCTCGGCAAGGAAGGCGCCAGCGGCGGTTGGACCCATCTGCACTTCAGCATAGTACGGCCGCAACCCAGCGGCCGCGCCGGCGAGGACGACGCCTACGCTTTCGTTTGGCAAGCCTACCGCGAGCAATATTCGCCCAAACTGATCGCCAACGCCCGCCCGCACCTGGTTTCCTGGACCAACAAACCCGTCACGCTGGACGGCACCCGTTCGTGGAGCGTGCTCGGCCCCGACGCTATAAAGAAGTACGAATGGACGCTATCCAACGGCAAAACGGCTCAGGGCCCCAAGACCACGGTCATCTACAATCGGGCCGGCACCTATAACGAGATCCTCAAAGTCACCGACAACAAAGGCCGCGCCGACTACGATTTCGCCGTGGTCCGCGTCTCCGATCCCAATAACCCAAACGATCACCGCCCCGGGATCCACGCCGCCTATTGGCCGACGTTCGATATCAAACCCGGTCAACCGATCACCTTCAAGGTCCGCGCCTCCTATGTCAAATCCGATGAAGGTAAGGAAACCTGGGACTTCGGCGACGGTTCGCCCAAGGTCACCACGCAATCCGACGGCAACCAGGATCCGCACAACAAAAACGGATACGCCATAACTACATACACCTACAAAAAGCCCGGACACTACCTGGTTTCCGTTTCCAGAACCAACAGTCGAGGTGAAACAGCAACCGATCGCCTGGAAGTGCGGGTTGGAGAATAATTCGTAGGGTGTGACCGAGCGAAGCGAGCCCCACCGAATAAATTGACCACGATGGTGGGGCTCGCTTCGCTCGGTCCACCCTACGGCTATTTCAAACCAACAAACTCCTTATACCGCTTGATCATCCCCTCTTCAGACTCCTTCCGCACGACCACCAGCCGCGATCGTGCCTTAGCCTTCTCACCCTTCTTCAGATCTCTCCCAAACAACGACAGATATGTCGAATGGTGCCCGGCCACGTTGTCCGGCGGCGTTTTATTGTAAGACATGGACACGGCGAAACAATCGCTCGGTGGCGACATCAACAGCGCCGCCACACCGCTGGTTGGATCCTGCTGCACACCCAGAGGACCGGCCATCCAACGCGTTATCGACCAGTGAACGGGGTGGGGCGGAAAATCCCAACGGCGGTCGCATATCATCCGCACGGCATCGGCATCTCGGGGAAAAATCAGATACGTGCCCTCTACCAGGGGATTCACATCGGCCGAGAGTAACTCGGCTTGTCCCGTGGCATGGCGGTTGGGCTTAACGTATGCCGACGCGCGAAAATTGCCCGAAAAATACGATGACAGAAAAACCTCGAATCGCGGTAGCTCCCGTTTGGCAACCACCGTAGTTTCCACGTCCAGCGTATCGGCCGCACTGAAGCGGAAAACGGCGCTAAGCTCAACCGGCAATTCGCACTCCGGCAACCAGCGCACCTCGACCGCGCCATCATCCAACAGCCGCGACTTCGTCGGCATGCGTCGCAGGTCTTGGCCGTGGCGGGCATCGGTGGAAAACATGCGATAGTAGCTGAAAATGCCCAACGCCGGACCGCCGCGGGCTAACTCCACACCGCTGGGTACGTGCACCATCGATGCGATCCCTTGCCCCTTGCCGTCAAGCCGCAAGCGACCGCGCAGCACGCCCGTATCGAAATCGAAGCAGTCTTTGTGGCCCGGCTGCTGCGAAAGAGAATATTTCAAATCTGCCGACTCGACCGGCGTAGCACCCAACAAACAAAAGACATGAAGCAGTGCAATAAGCACGATGATATTCGCAACAGAGCGGGCATGCATAACGGTTCTCCCGATAACAGAATGCAAATCAAACAGGCTTTGCCGGAAAAGCATCACCTTGGCAGCCAATTGGCAGGGCAAAGCTGCTGCATTTTCCGACAAAAACAAGAACAACATACACCCGAGTATATGCCACCAAGCTGCTCGAAGCAAGCTGTCCGAGCGTCGCGCGTTGTACGACTAGCTCAATTGCTTGTCTTGAACCGCGCAACAAGATCCCGAAGCCCGGCCGCTTGCGCGCCTAATTCCTCGCTGCTGGATGCCATTTCCTCGCTGCCTGCCGCCGATTGTTCGACAACTTCGGCAACGCCGCGAATGGCAGAAGACACTTCGGTGGCACTGCTTGCCTGCTCGGTGGTGGCCGTGGCGATCTCCGCGATCTTCACGGCGGTGCCCTCCACGCTTTCGATGATCTGCTTCAGCGCCTTGCCGGTCTCCTCGCTGAGCTCGGCGCCTCTCACAACTTGTTCCGATGATTCCTTGATCAGACTCGAAATTTCGCCGGCTGCCTGGTTCGAGCGTTCTGCCAATTTGCGAACCTCGTCGGCCACCACGGCAAATCCCATGCCATGCTCGCCCGCCCTAGCTGCTTCGATGGCCGCGTTCAGGGCCAACAGGTTCGTCTGACCGGCGATTTCCGAGACCACCTGGATGATCTCGCTGATCTTGTCGGAACTACCGCGGATCAACTCCATGGCGTCGATCGATTTCTGCACGGCCGACCCTCCCTGCTCGGCCTGCCGGCTGGTTTCCTTGGCCATCGTGTCGGCCTGGCGCGCGTTGTCCGTAACGGCTTCGATCGATCGGGTAAGCTGCTCGATCGCGGCGCTCATCTGCTCGACACCCGAACTCTGTGTCTGCGCTCCGCTTGCCAGCGTCTGCGAGCTTTCCGCGATGACTCTCGAACCCTCATTGAACTGCGCTGCGCTTTCGGTCACCTGGGCGATAACACTCGACAGATCTCCAAGCATTCTCTTGATCCCGGCAGCCAATTCATCGATAGCCTCATCTCCCTCAATCGTAATCTCGCGAGTGAGATCGCCCTCGGCCGCGGCTTCCACAACAGCCAATAACTGGTCGACTTTGCCGCGCAGTACCTCGGCTCGTTGCCGTTCTTCCTCGGCTTGCTCGCGCTCTTTGGAGGCCTGTTCTTCTTGTCGCAGACGTTCTTGTTCGGCCAGTTCTTTCTCGCGCCGATCCTCTTCCTCCTTTCGCAGTCGTTCGGCTTCAGCCTGACGACGCTCTTCTTCGACACGCTCCTGCTGAGCGATCCGCTCTCGCTCGGCAGCGTCCCTGACCTCATGCATGGCGGTTGCAACGGCGTCTATCGACACATTCAGTGATTCGGCCATACGTCCAAGTTCGTCCTTGGTATCCACCCGCGCCTTCCGGGTGTAATCACCCGTGGCCACCGCATCCAAAACCCCGGCCACTTCCTTGACGGGCTTGACGATCATGCCGGCGATAACATATGCAAAGCCCGCGATAGCCAAGGCCGAAACAACCAGTATCAACAGCG
>JAFGTN010000339.1 GCA_016934075.1 Pirellulales bacterium | reverse complement strand
GGTCGGCCCGTGCATTAGAGGAGGACACGCAAGTGGCTCAATCATCGAACAACGGCCCCAACAAACTGTCTCGCCGACGGTTTATAGAGAAGATAGGCAGGACATGCGCGGCCGGCTCGGCGGCCGGCGGTTTGGGCTTTCCCACACTGGCCTGGGCCGAAGAAAACAGCGGCCCGATCGACTGCGGACCACCGCCCAAGGCCAAGCCGCACCACCGCAAGGCGGCCGAGGGGTTCGCACCGTTGCCGCTTCCGGTAACCCCGCTCCGACGAAGCGAGAAAAAACGACCACCGGCGCCTCCGGCCTTGATCGGTAAAATGTCGATGGGCCCGGTGCGATGGATAACTCGCGACGGTAAGCGGATGAAATACCGCGATTGGATGACCGATCCGGCCGATGTCAGCACGCTGCTGCAATGGACCAGCCAGAAGTTGGGCATCAACTACCGCTCGGTGGAGGCGGACTTCGATCACTTTTCCTATGATCCGCGGGAATTGCCCGCCGTGCTTTTCGCGGGACATAACAAATTTTCGCTCAACGACGAGATACGCGAGCGGTTATCGCGCTATGTGCAAGACGGCGGCATGATTATCGGCGACGCCTGTTGCGGCTGGAAAGATTTCGCCGATTCCTTCCGCCGAGAAATGGAACTGGTATTCCCCGGCCGTCCCTTGCGTAAGATGTTGCCCGACGAACCGGTGTTTTCATCTTACTACAAGATCGGTGATTTTTCATACAAGAAGGACGGCAAGGTTTACAATGACGAACCCTGTCTGGAATCCATAGATTTCGGTTGCCGCAACGGCGTGATTTTTTCTCCCTACGATATGACTTGCGGCTGGGACGGCCACGAGCATCCTCGCGGCACGCGTGTTGTGATCGACTGTGCACGGCAGGTGGGTGCCAATCTTTTGACGTATCTGTTGGGGAGCTACCAATTGGGCCGATTCCTCAGCACGACCAAAGTTTACCACGAGGCCACCGCACCAACTCGCGACGATTTCGTCTTCGCGCAATTGATTCACGAAGGCGATTGGGATCCGGATCCGTCAGCCGTGCACAACCTCTTGAAGTTCGCCCGCGATAACTCCACGATGGAAGTCAAGTTTCGTCGTGAAGAGATCACCCTGAAAGATCCCAAGGCGGCCACATATCCGTTGATTTATATGACCGGCCACCGCGAATTTCACTGGAGCGATGAGGACCTGGCGCGTATGCGAAAGTATCTCACCGGTGGCGGTATTTTATTAGCCGATGCCTGTTGTGGTCGTGTATCATTCGATATGGCGTTCAGGCGTGAGATCGCCAAGGTATTCCCCGACCATAAGTTGGAACGCCTGCCGCTGGAACACCCGTTGCTACGATGCCATTACGACGCTCGCGAAGTGGAGTATACACCTCGAGTGCACGAGGACTACGGTGCCCTGGAGGCGGCCGAACTCGAAGGCATCACCGTCGACGGCCGCTTGGTGGTCATTTACAGCCGTTTCGACCTGGGCAACGGTTGGGAGCAATTCCCACACGCCTACAGCTATGGATTGAAGAGCGATTCGGCGCTGAAGGTAGGTACGAACGCCATTGTGTACGCGATTACGCATTAAAAAGAAACAAAAATGTCGCCCATTGCCGAAGGTGTGATCGAACGCTTGGATGCTACACGACAGCGATGGTGGTTGTTTACCTTGCTGACCACCACGGTGTTGGCGACCGCGGTATCGGCATCGATTTTGCTCGTTTTCGTGTTCTTCGACGCACTTCTGGTTTTCCCTCGTACCGTTCTGGTCAGTTTGTTTCTGGTTTGGCTGGGTATAACCCTGGCAATTGCCGTGTTCGTCTTCCGCTGGATCTTTCGCGATCAACGCACTCTGGAAGCGACAGCTCGCCGGGTCGAATCCGAGTATCCCGAGTTGGGCAGCAATCTGATCAACCTCGTGCAGTTGGCTGAAGACGATACGGGCGCCGATCCCGCATTTTGCGAAGCTGCTGTCCGTCAATCGGTGGCCCAGATCGGGCAAATCCGTTTCGAAGATGCAGCCACGCGTCAAACCCGTTACCGTCGATTCCTTTTCCGTACGCAAACTCCCCGCGACTTGCTCGAGTCGTCGGCCGTGCTGGGTCTGCTGATTGTGCTGGCAATGTTGTTACAGATGATCCTTCCTAACTGGGGTTCGGCGGCCAATCGCGTGCTTTCGCCCTGGAAATATGTACCGTCCATCGGCGAGGTGGGCGAGATCGAGGTTACGCCGGAGGACACGGACGTGCTGGTGGGCAGTAGCCTGGAAATTACCGGCACCATTGCCAATCCCACGGGCAAAACCTACAACGCCATGCTGTGGTTGACCAATGAGAGTGGCGGAGCTGACGGGCCAGGCGAGGTATCTGATCTGCCTATGACACCGGACGAGGATCATCGCAACTTCAAATTAACCATCCCCACTGTAATTGCACCACTCTCGTACCGGATGCGGATAGGCGATTCGGAAACACGATCTTTTCACGTGGGAGTGCGCAGCAAACCCACGGTCGAAGAGGTCGAGATCACATACAATTACCCAAAATACATCGACCGAGCGAACGACTCGACTGTCCAGAAACAGGCGGACTTGCATGCTCCGCAATACACCGTCGCCGAGTTGAAGATTCGACCATCGGTGCCGATTGCCACGGGATACGCCATGCTTGCGGGGCGCCGTCTTCCGGCCGAGGTACAGGATAATGGCAACCTTTTGATTGTGCCGCGGGTGCCCATGATCGAAAACGGTACGTTCACGATCCACCTGGAGAACGACGCCGGGCATTGCGATCCCGATCCCCGCGTAAACCGCATCCGAGTCGTGCCCGACGGGGCTCCGAAGGTGCAACTCTTGAAGCCTGGGCGGCAGTCGTCAGCCGCACCGGGTAGCGAGGTTGCGGTGGTCGTACGGGGTATCGATGACCATGGCCTTGGCGCCGTCAAGCTTGAAACAAAACTCAAGCCGCCTACAACCGAAGGCGTGAAAGATAGCGAGCTTGAGGAACAGACGCTCGACAAGAGTGTTTCGGCGGAGATAGTCACCACGAAGAGTTGGGATGGGTTGGACGGCCCGAAAAACGTTGTATTGAAGCACAATCTCAAGCTCGACGGCGAGGGCCTTGTGCCGGGCAGCGTATTGCTTGTGCGAGCAGTGGCTTATGACCGGCTTGAGATTGATATTAGCCAATGGGGGCTCAACCGAAAGCCACAACGTGGCGAGGGGCCTTGGCATGCCATCCGCTTGATCGACGAGAAAAAACAGAACGACGCCGCGTTAGAGAAATTACATAGCCTCAGAGCAGCCATCTTCGATATCCTCGAAAAGCAGATTCGCGCACGGATCAAGACGGCGAAAATTCCCAAAGAAAACCAACCGCCGTTGGCAGCACAGTTGGCTGACGATGTGCGTGGGCGCCAAGTAGCTATCCAGAAGAAAACCACTGAACTGGTCGAATCCATAGGCAAGACCGAGCAGGAAGAACGCCGCGCCATGAAGAGGGTGCTAAACAACCTGGCCGTGGGCCGGATGCTCGATGCCGTACGGAAGTGCGATGCTTTGCGTAAGATTCGAGCCTTGGACATGTATCCCCAGCCGGTGGCGGAAATCATCGCCGTGCAGGACGAGGTGATAGCCGTTTTGCGGAAATTGTTGGACGCCACGCGAAAAGCCGAGGCAAGATTGCTCTCGGAAATGAAAAAACGACCCGGCGGCGATTTGCCCGACGACGTCGAGAAGAAACTCGAACAGATGCGCGACAAGCTGGCCGAGTTCTTGAAGCAGCAGAAAAAAGTGATCGAAGCCACCGAGAACCTTGCAAAAACACCGGTAGAGGACTTTACCGAAGAGGAAGAAGAGTTGCTCAAGAAGTTGGCGGCCAGCGAGGACGATTGGTCGCGGTTCATGAAGGAGTTCCACTCGGACATGAGCAAACTGGCCGAGCAGGATTTCGCCAATCCCTCGATGCTCAAGGAACTTGTGGAGATCCAGACCGAGTTGAAAATGGCCGAAGACGCGCTGACGAAGAAAACGTGCGATATCGCCGTGCCGCTGGAGCAACTCGGTTACGAAAAGGCCGAAGAGATCAAAAACAATATGGAAAAATGGCTGCCCGACACGCCCGACCGCGAGCGTTGGAGCCAGGAAGAATCGCTTTCGGACCAGGACAAAGAAGCCCCCATGGCCGAACTGCCGGGCGAGTTGGAGGACTTGATCGGCGAGTTGATGGAAGAGGAAGAAGATCTTTTCGACGAGATGGAAGATGTTTCTTCAAGCGCGGCCGATTCGCTCGACAAGGGCGCCGGTTGGGATGTGACGGACGGTCCAATCTCGAATATGTCGGCGAAAGGTGCCACGGGCAACCGTCTTCCAAACACCAGCGAAATGAGCGGTCGAGCCGGCGAGGGGCGCAGCGGTAAATCCAGTGGCGAATTCGTGGGCGACGAGGCCGTGGGCAAGGGTGGCCGCAAAACCCCCAGCCGCTTGACGGCCGACCCGTATGAGAAAGGACAAATCAAGGACCATAGCAAAGATCCGGTCGGTGGCGCCACGGGAGGTGGCAAGGAGAGCGGGCAAGGCGGCGAAGGCTTGGAAGGACCACAGAGTCGTGCACCAGGGCAACGCGATATGCAACGTCTGGCCGGAAAGCAGGCTTCCTTGCGTAACAAGGCCGAAAGTATTGACTTGCAATTCAAGATCATGAACTTCCATCACACGGATTTGGAAAAAATGATCGATACCATGGCCCAGGTAGAGCGCGACCTCAAGGCCGGACGATATAAAAACGCCTTGCGTCAGCGGAAAACCTTGGCTCGCGGATTGGGCAACGTCAAGCAATACGTAGAGGGCGAGTTCCAAGTGCGACAGGATGCGACATCCAACCTGCCCACCGATATTCAGAAAGAAATCCTGGGCACGGCCGACGATCCGTCGCCCACCGGCTGGGAGCAGATGAACCGCGATTACTTCCGCCGCCTTTCCAGTCAAGGGGCCGATAAAGATAAGAGCGATTAAGGTCTTATTCAGAGGACAGAAGGCAGACCTTGTAAGCCCAGCCGCTTGCGGCGGTTTTGAATGCATATAGACACGGTGACAGCACGCGGAAGTACGGGTTCCTCTTCTCTATTTATCTGGATCGGAGAAGAGGAACCCGTACTTGAAAAATGACGAAGAACCAAAAATTATAAACAGCATGTCGAAAATTATACTCAAGCCGCTTATCGGCATTACCATGATTCTTCTCGCACATTCACTGTTTCCAGGCCAATCCGCATTTGCCGCCGACGGCAAGCGAGTCGTCATCCCCTTCGATTTCGTCTCCAAGTTCGATAAAGGTCGCTACGGCCAAAAGATGGGCGACATGATCTGGAAAAAGCTCAGCCGTGAGGGCGGAGTTATTATTCCCGAGACCATGCTTGATGTGCGCGATACAGTTACCAGCAACAACATTAAGCTCACACCCGACACGCCGCTGGATAAGGCCAAGGCTATAGTGGCGGGCGATTTCGGCGCGGATATCGGCATTTGGGGCAGTGTCGAACGGGTGCCCGGCCACGACTGGGATGTCTACGATCTAAAAATCCGTTGCGTGGACTTTTCGACAGCGGCGGAGCCGAAGGTGATTTACCAGTGCAATGCCCGCACTAAGACAGTCAGCGAGATCCCGCACGTTTACGTCAAAGCCATGCTGGACAAGCTTTATGGGCGAAAGCCGGGCGGACCGGCAGCAGCCGATCCGTTGGCGGAAAAGAATTGGGAAACGGCGCAGAATCTCGTCACCGGAGGTGATTTTCAGTCGGGTGTGGGCGGGGTGCCCAAGGGCTGGGCATCGCGCGGCGGCCAACAACGCGAACCACTGGGCGGTTTGGTCTCATGGCAGCGGGACACGACTGATCCCAAAAACCGTGTGATTCGCTTCTCCTTCGATAAAGGCGTGGGAGACGGCTTTGGGGTGATGTACTACAGCGACCCGTTTCCAATCGCGGAGGGGGCCAAGTATCGTTTTGCATGTCGCTACCGCAGTAATGGCCCTAAAATGATCGTCTTCATCAAGTGTTACGACGAGGTGGACACCACTTACAAACCGAGCCAACAATCGCCGGGCGAGATACCAAAAGGTCGCGATGCCTCCGCGCCCGGAACCGTGCAACGCCGGGAATGCTACCGCTCGCAGAATAACTTGAAGGGCCCGAAGAACGTTTGGAATACGTACACGAACGATTTTACTCCAAAACACACGAAGTACACGCCGACGACGGGACGCGTGATGCTATACGCTTACCTGGGCGCGGGCGTGGTCGAGTTCGACGACATCGTCATCAAACAAATCATACCAGCCTCGCCGGGCGCAAATCACAAGGAACGCCGCCATTCAATGGAAACCGGCGTGACCATCAAAGAGATGGAAGAAAACGAGCGTAAGAGTCGTGAGTTGAAACAAAAACGGCGGGAAGAGCGGTAGTCGATATCGGGGAGGGCGAGGCTCCTGCTGAGCTGTATTTATATTAAGAATCGAGCAACTCCCGACTCTAAAGGAACTTGATGTGTGGCACGCCCAGAATGGGCGTGGAAAGGTATTGACTGGTGCGGACATTCCCCCTCCACGCCCATTCTGGGCGTGCCACACATTAGCCGATGTTCCTTCACAATACATACTCCGAAACAGAGTTGTAAATGCCTAGCAGAAACTTCACTCTACCGTGTTTGCGGCTTGGCTTTCTCGTCATACCGCCAAAGCGACGCTCCCGGCACATTGCATTCGATGCAGCTACCTCCGGGGAGTGTTTTATCTTCTGGCAAAATCGCATACTCCGCGCCGGTGACGTCCATTACACCGGGCCAACCGGCCGATAAGAGCAGCTCATGATATTCTTGCGACATCATCGTACCGTGCACCTCGACCACGGCGATGCCTTCCGAAAGATTGTGCTTGGGCCAGAGCGTGTCGCGGTCCCAGCGAACCGATTCGGCCATGCGATCCGGCGAAGATGTGTTTTGCCACTCGGCCGGTAACCAGATGGGATGTCGCCAGACGCGGATCGGACCGGCTTGGCCTCGTTTGGCGCGGTCTTCGCGAATAGCCCGGGCAATTTTCGATGGAGCATGCCAAAGATCGGCGGGGGCCGATGCGACCATCCAGGCGTTGGCAATGGCCAGATCGAAGGCGATCAAAACGAGCATGGCAATTGGTGTCCAGCGATGCTTATTTTGATTTGTGTATTTTAACAGGCACCAAGCTATCGCGCAGACCACGGTTGTTTGCAGAAAGGCGAACAAAAGATCGTTCGCCGCGCCGTGTGTGTCGAGCGGTCCGAAGAGCACGTCTGGCTCAGTACCGGCCAACCAGTCATGCCAGAAAGGATGGACCATCAGCGATATTATTACGGCTATCAGGCTGAAAACCGATAGCCAGGCGAATCCGCGGCGCACGCCCGGTCCAGCCGGTTGTTTGCCCGAAAATACGTTGTCCCACCCGCGGGCCGCCAAGGCGCTCAGAGCGATAGCGGCCACTACCAAAAGTTTGGCCGGGTAGCGGAAGTAGATGTAACCTGGCAAGACGACGGTCATCAACCAGTACAAGCCCCCGACAGGTTGACCGATTGTGTGCCCCGTTGCGTTGCTCCCGGCGGCTAGTTGGAATTCTTCCACAAGCCAACCAAGGCCGTACCAGCCGAAACTTGCCAGAATGGCCAAGATGGCCGTCCAGGTGAGCCAGCGTCCGGATGGCCGTCCTCGACGTAGGCGAAAGGCTGAAACGGCTAGTATTAAGGGGATGATGCCCATGTAGAGTGATGGTACCCAGAGTCGTCCTTCGGCGGGTACGGCTTCCAGCCAGCGGCGATTGATTGGATATTGTCGTCCGGAGCAGTTCGGCCATACGTATTCGGCCAACCGCCAGGGTCCCACGCTGAATTGATAAACTCGTCCGTGGTGCGTAGAGGAGTCGAGATTGCGGCAGAGCAGGCCGTCGGCTATTCGCTTAGGAGAGTTTTTGCTTGTGGCTACGTTTGGTATTTCATACAAACTTCGAGCTGTTTGAGAGGTCGCCCGATCGGACTTGCCGGAGTAATGCATAGCCGGAAATATCTGCACGGCCGCCAGTAACAGACCCACGCCTGCGGCCATTGTGATCAGGATGAAGCGGTTTTGTATGAGACGGTTTTCCCCATCATGTAATGCGGAATCTTGTCGCCGCGCTACCCCTTGAACTGACTTGAGATCTCGATCCTGTTCCACTCCGAATATCGGTTGTGGCGGAAAGAACATCGCATAGATCACGGCCAAAAGTCCGGCGTTGTAGGCCATTTGCGGATCACCACCGAGCGTCATCAGGGCCAGAATGGCGCCCAGGCCGACGGCGTAGCGCAGTTTGCGTCTAACGAGCATGTTATCCGTGGCCAGCATGGCGGCCGGAAGCCATGCCGCTCCGACAAGAAAAATCACGTTAGCGTGTTGCATCAGTACGTTTCCGCAAAACGCGTAGGAAATCCCGCAGACGCCCGCCGCTTCGATCGAGCCGTGCCAATGACGGGCCAGGCGATATGCCCAAAACGCGGCCAATGCCACATGCAAAAGCACATAAAGGCGGTATGCCCAATCGAAGCCGAAGGGCAAAAAGAAAATGATTTTCCCGGGATAGAATACGCTGCTGGTGGCGTTGCCAAGCAAGGATTCGACCTGGTTTTCCAGGGGATTCCATAGTGGCACGCGTCCGGCGGTCCATTCGGCTTGAATGAACTGGAAAAGCGGATAATAGAAGTGACCCGCGTCGCGAAAGGCGAACATCCCGTCATGGAAAATTACATCGGCGAAAATCCAGACGGAGACTGCGAAGAAGATGCCGACAACAAAAACAAGACGCAGCCGGGAAGTTGTTTGTTGGGTCCGCATGAGATGAGATAATTTGCGGTGCGGAGTAAATGGCGAATAATGTGTGTTCTAGTTTGAACAACCTCTTGTGCCTGCGGCACCCCGATAGACAAGCTATCGGGGCCACCCACTGAAGAAATCTAATACAAAGCTCGTTGGGCCACGCGGAGTTGGGCTCGTGCTTGTGAAACGGCTCGATCGCGGATAGCCATAAGTTCGGGCGTGTTGGCCGGCCGTTGTCTGGCGGCTTCGATTTGCTCGGTTGCCACGGCCACGTTAAGCGATCCGGCGGGCACGGCGCGTTGCGTGAGCAGCGAGATGACGTTGTCTTTGACTTCGACGAAGCCGCCTTCGACGTAGTATCGTTCGACCTGACCTTCGTTTGTGATACGCAGTTCGCCGTTGCCGATACGGCCCAACATGGGACTGTGATTGTATCCGATGCCCAACTCTCCGTCGTAGAGCGGTACGGCCACGAACTCGGCTTCCGCGTCACGCAGAGTGATCTCCGGTGTAACCACGATGCATTGCATTTTGCCCATATTGTCGTGTCCGTTGTTGGTGATTTATATTTGTAGAACAGCCGCCCCCGATTGCGGTGCGCAAACACGCACCCTACAGGTTTATTTTTTCTTGGCCGCGGCTTCGGCCTTTTCGGCTTGTTCGGCCGCTTGTTCGATAGCCCCCACGTACATGAATGCCTGCTCGGGCAGGTGATCCCATTTGCCGTCGGCGATTTCCTCGAAGCTGCGGATGGTTTCTTCCAGTGGGGTGATTTCGCCGGATTTGCCGGTGAAAACCTCGGCTACGAGGAAGGGTTGCGAGAGGAACCGCTCCATGCGGCGAGCCCGATGCACGACCAGTTTGTCCTCTTCGCTGAGCTCGTCGACACCGAGGATGGCGATGATGTCTTGCAGTTCGCGGTAGCGTTGCAGGGTCATCTGTACGCGTCGGGCAATGTTGTAGTGGCGGTTGCCCACATATTGCGGGTCGAGAACGCGGCTGGACGAAGCCAGTGGATCGACGGCCGGGTAGATGCCCTTTTCGGAAATGGCTCGTTCCAGGTAGACGAACGCGTCCAACTGGCCGAAAGCGGTCGCCGGAGCGGGGTCGGTGGGGTCGTCGGCCGGAACGTAGACGGCTTGCACCGACGTAATGGCGCCTTTACTAGTTGAAGCGATCCGTTCCTGCAAGGCTCCCATCTCGGTGGCCAACGTGGGTTGATAACCCACGGCCGAAGGCATGCGGCCCAACAAAGCGGACACCTCGGATCCGGCTTGCGAGAAACGGAAAATGTTGTCCACGAACAAGAGCACGTCGGCGCCGGTCGAATCGCGAAAGTATTCGGCCATGGTCAGGGCCGAAAGGGCCACGCGGAGACGGGCTCCCGGCGGTTCGTTCATCTGGCCGAAGACCATGCACGTCTGGTCGATGACGCTCTTGCCGGTGTCGCCGATCTTGGCTTCCTGCATTTCCAGCCAGAGGTCGTTACCCTCGCGGGTTCGCTCGCCAACGCCGGCGAAAACACTGTAACCGCCGTGAGCAGACGCGATTCGCGCGATCAGTTCGGTGAGGATGACCGTCTTGCCCAATCCGGCACCGCCGAACAGTCCGGCCTTTCCGCCGCGGACGAAAGGCGTCAAGAGGTCGATGACCTTGATGCCGGTTTCGAAAATTTCTGTCTCTGTGGCCAGTTCGGTGACTTCCGGCGCTTCGCGGTGGATGGGCCAACGCTCTTTGGTCTCGACCGGACCACGTCCGTCCACTGCGTCGCCGGTGATATTAAAAACCCGGCCCAGGGTTTCTTTACCGACGGGCACTGTTACGGGACTGCCCGTGTCGAGGCAATCCATGCCGCGGACCAGTCCGTCGGTGCTTCCCAGGGCGATACATCGCACCCGTCCACCACCGAGGTGTTGTTGAACTTCGGCCGTGAGGTCGATTTTGGTGCCCTTGGTTTCGGTTTTGATCTCCACGGCGTTATAAATGGCCGGCATTTTGTTCTCGGGGAACTCGCAGTCGAAGGTCGAGCCTATAACTTGGATGACATGACCGATATTCTTTTCCGTTGTTCTGGTCGCGTTGGATACGGTTGTCGACATGGCTTTTGTTCGGTTGGTTAATGGTTAATTATAGTCGAGTGACGGGTAGCCCCGATAGCTTGTCTATCGGGGTGCCGTAGGCACAAGAGGTCGTAAAAGTTGTTGCTTTTTGCCTCTTGCGACTTCTCTGCCCTGATAGGCAAGCTATCAGGGGTACCCATCTTTTCATAAACGGTATTATTCGCTCAGCGCGTCCGCTCCGCTGATAACTTCCAATAGTTCGGAGGTGATCTGTGTTTGTCTTGCCCGGTTGAATGTCATTGTTAGGAATGAGATCATGGAGTCGGCGTTTTCGGTTGCCGCCTTCATGGCCATCAT
>JAFGTN010000338.1 GCA_016934075.1 Pirellulales bacterium | reverse complement strand
GATCGTGACGGCATTTCCCCCGCAGTGCCGGATTGTACAGCCGGCCAAGAGGCAATGCTCGCCGCCGATGATATGCACCGCGTCGCCACAGCCGAATTCCCAAACCAACCGCTCGAAACTTACGTGTGAGACATTTTTCATTTCGACGAACGGGTGGTCGAAGGTGGATAGCATCACGACGGCTTTATTCGGATCGGATGGGGGATAGAGATAGAGCAAGGAGGTGTCGCGATCGATATACCATTCGCCGGGCCGGTCGATTTCCGAGAGCAGGTTGATGGCGTGGTAGGGCTGGCCCTTTCGGTAACCGTATTTGTGGTATGGCGGTTTCAGGGTGATTTCCCGACGCTTAGTATCGATGGACTCCACCGGTTCATAAGAATCGGCCCATCCCCAGAACCAGTAACCGTAGAGCATGGCGTCTTTGTCTTCCTTCCACCGCTGGGGCCGGTCGCCCTGATATGTGAAGCGGCCCGTCTTTCTGCCGGATCGGCCGTGGATACTGTGTCCGTCGAGTTCGACGTTTTCGATACGGGCGAATCCCTCGTTGGGCCACCGTGCCAGAGGCAGTGCCCTGCCTTCGAAGAACAGTTCCTTGAGAGGATGTGTTATGAACCCCCGCCCGCTGGAAAATCCTCCCAGGATCAGCGGCTTGATGTTTTTCAGGCCGTGCGCCGCCAGATCAACCTGCACCACTTTGCCGCGGGCTTCCTCAGGCAATCGCTTTAGGATAGCGGTGTCGGTAACCGGCTTAAAGTCCTTCAATCGCAGTCCTCCGCTGAAGATCGGCATTTCTTCTCCGCCGGCCCGATAAACGATAGGGGCTGCCGCGGTTCCGGAATCTTCCGCGGCCAGCGTGAATGTTTTGGTGACTTGATAGCATCCGCCGGAAATCGCGACGACGATTCCGCCTTTAGGTAACGGTCCGCGTTGCTTCAGCTTGCGGATCTCGTCTCTAGCTCGCTCGAGTGTCGCGAACGGTCGCTCGTGAGTGCCCGGATTGGAGTCATTTCCGCCGGTGGCAACAAAAAGTGTGACCGCCGGTGCGGGGCGTTTGGGCATAGTTGTTTGACTCGGTGCATCGGCTCGCAAGCAATGCGGTTGCAGGGTAAGCCAAGCGAGCGTAATGAGAATGTGCGCCAACGGTTTTTTACCAAGCTGGTTATGGTATCTCATTATTTTCTCCATCGCCGATCTTCAAATTGTGTGATAATAGACGTATTTGCCTATTGTCGTGGGTAGCGCATGGAGGTGTCAAGCAGGTCGGATGGAGAGATAGAAGGATTCAGTAAATCGTAGGTTTAGAACATGCGTATGAAAATTGCTGAAGGTCGTCTTTGGGTGCCACTGCCGGCTTGTCCAGCAGTGTTTTTTTGACACATGCATTCTACACTGCTGGACAAGCCGGCAGTGGCACCCATTTTACTGACCTTCTATCACGGACAACGCAGTCGAGATTTTCCCGAAGGGCGCGCTGACCTGTATGCCGGCAACTCGATCGCGCACGCGCTCGACCGACTCGCGGGCGATCTCCACTCCCATCTTCAACTGATCCTCGCGACTTTCGACCGATTGCATGCGCTGCATTACTGAGTCGGGGATTTCGACGCCTGGTACCTCATTGTTCATGAAGGTGGCGTTGCGGTAACTGGCCAAGGGCCAGATGCCGGCCAGGATGGGGATCCCATATCCTTGCGCGCGATCGAGGAACCGCAGCAGGGCGTCGGGGTCGAAGACCGGCTGGGTGATGGCGAATTCGGCCCCGGCCTCGACTTTCTGGCGAAAGCGATCCAACTCGCGGTCCTGGTCCAAGGTGGTCGGATCGAGACCTACGCCAATGACGGCCATGGTGGGCGGATTCAATTCCTGGCCGCCAAGGTCTACTCCGCGGTTGAGCCGGTGTTGCACGGCGGTCATGCCGATCGAATCGGTGTCGAAAACGCCGGTGGCGTCCGGGTAGTTGCCCAACTTGGGCGGGTCGCCGGTCACGAACAGAATGTTGCGCAGATCACAAGCCGCGCAGGCCAGCAGGTCGGCTTGCATGCCGATCAAGTTACGGTCGCGGCAGCAGAAATGCAAGATCGGCTCGATCCCGGCTTGGTCGAGAATGCGTTGGCAAGTAATCAGCGGTGAGATCCGCGAACTGGCTCGCGGTCCGTCGGGCACGTTGATGGCATCGACACCGTGCTCCAGCAGCGTCTTGCTTTTTTCGACGGTGGAATCGAGGTTGTATCCTCGCGGCGGGACCAGTTCCACGGTGGCGATCCATTTCTTCTCGGCCAGACTTTTGCCCAGCTTGGACCGCTCGGCCAGCGGTGCCGGTTCTTTCAGTTGCGGCGCGTCTGTGGATTGAGCGGCGGCGGCTTGGATCGAGAACGGAGATTTTGTGGGCCGGGAAAGCGATTTGACCGTTTTGGCTATTTCGGTGATGTGCTCGGGCGTGGTGCCGCAGCATCCGCCGATGCCCGACACGCCCAAGTTGACGAAGCGTTTAGCGTAAGTTGCCAAATATTCGGGCGAGCAGAAATAAAT
>JAFGTN010000033.1 GCA_016934075.1 Pirellulales bacterium | reverse complement strand
ATGATCATGACTTTGTATTGCTCGTAATTAACTTTGTTTTTCAATACCAGCGTGTTGCCATCGATGCTGCATTTTTCATCGAGCACCTCGGGGTGAATGAAAGTGTAGTCGCGGCACAGACTTTCGGCCAACAACTCACCTATGTCGGGATAGTCGGCTTCGGGAATTGCCACGCCGCCCTTATAGTATCCCAAGGGGCCGTCCAGATAATGCCCGGCCTGTAGAGTGGCAATCGGATATAAAACAGCGATGTCGGCCACGTGCCGTCCATGGTTCTGCAGCATCACGTTCAGGCGGCCCATGTATTTATTAAACTGCGGCAGCTTGGCGGCATACTGTTTCGTCCGCCAGGAAAGTTCGGGGGGGTACGCCACTTTTTTATGATCGTACCAGATGGCATGGGGAATCATCTGGTTGATGCCTTTGGTGTATTGCTGCATGGCCACCGTGTATATTGTATCCCAGTCGATGTTGCCCATGGCGCCGTAGGTTTCCGACATCACCAGCGGCTTGTCCCAGTTGTAGGCGGCGGAAGACACGATCTTGTAGAACTTCTCGGTCCGTGGGCGATCGATTTTGTCGATGCCGGGCGTGTCCAGATATTTGAAGCATTTCATCAGGTCGCCCGACACGCTCACGGGATTGACGGCCTCCTCTTCGTCCTGATGTCCGGTGGCCAGTATACCAAGTTTGTTGCACCACTCTTGGATCACCTTGGGATAACCCTCGGCATAGAGTTCCGTACGGAAGCCGAACAGATAGTTTCGTGCCGCCTGTGTTTGCGGTCCGATATCGTACCACAAAGCCGGATAATACGGAGCCGGATCGAAGCCCAGGCGTGCTTTAAACTTTTCGTTGAATCGGCCCGTCCACATCCGGCCGTTGGCGCGATACATGGTCGTCTCGTCGAAGAAAGTTCCGTCGACCGTATTGCCGAAATATTCTTTGAAACGGTCGTAGTATTGCTGGTGAGTCATCCGCACATATTTTTTCACGGCCTCGGGCTCGAGATAATCCACGTCGGGATCGCCGTCGACAACGCAAACGAAAAACATAACCTTCCAATTGCCCTCCGGCACCTGCCAGGAGACCTTACCGTCGGCCACTTTAGCGGTCAAATTCACGCATCGCCGACTGTCGGTTTCCATTGCCACGACGCTCATCAACTGTCCAGCCGGGACTTTGGCAGTAAAATCTAACGGGCCCGCCACCTCTTTCTCGTGCTTGTCGAGTCGTTTGACGGTATCATCAGGATGTTTGATGGCAAAACGTTTGATACCGTCACCATGGCTCGCGCCGGCGCTGCCGCTGGGAAAGCCGTATTCGTCGTAGATGCACATTTTCATGCCCAGCTTTTTGGCCTCGCGCAGAGCGGCGCCGTAGACCTTGAAATATTCCTCGCTGAGATATTTCGGCTTAAAGCCCTTGCGGAAAGGCAGGATGCCGAAACCGCCGTAACCGCTTTTGTCACGCGCGTCGCGCATCTGCTCGATAATCCCCGCCTCGGTCACGGTCGTATCGTTCCAGAACCACAGCGGACGGGTTGCGAACTTAAGAGGCGGGTCGGCGAAATCGGCCCGCCTATCACCGGCGATTGCGACCGGTGCGGATATTGTAATGGTGACAAGAAAGCATATAAGAGCAAAGCAGAGCGAACGTTTCATCATCAATCTCCCGTGGAACGGTGGAGCATGCACATGGCGCACGTCTATAACATGCGGGAGGCGATGCGGCGGCGGTAGAAACTTCAAGCTGGTGAGGCCGTTCGCGGATTATCCCACAGCCAACGGCACGTGTCAATCAAACGTAAGACGGACCGCCACCTATTTGCCCCCGGCAAACTCGTCGCGAATGAACCCGACCGCCGTGTCCCATTTCTCGGCAGCCTTGCCGAAGTCAACCTCCATGGCCTTTATCTGCTTGGGCGTCTTGACCCGTGTGGCGGTTTCCACTTCTGTGTTCAGCGGAATCTGGGCGCTAGGCCCCGCGGCCAGCATCTTCTCAACCCGCGGCGAAAGCAGAAAGTCGACCAGCCGACGTGCCCGCTCGGTACCGGGGCTGCCTTTGATGATGGCCACGGTGTTGGGAATGAAGAGTGTGCCTAGCCCTTTGTCGCCCTGGTCGGGATACACTATCGCCACGGGCCGTCCGGCTTCGAGTTCGATGATGGCATCGTCCGTATCGGTCATGCCCCAGGCCACGCGCCCGGCGGCTACCGACAAGGCCACTTGCTTGTTGCCGGCCAAGATCTTTGTGTCGTTTGACTTGACCTTCTTAAAAAAATCTTTTGCTTTTTCATCCCCCCACACCGAAAACAAACAGGCGGCGTGTGTGGCTGTCGTGCCGAAAAGCGGCTTGGCCATGGCCGCCTTGCCGCGCCACCTGGCATCGGCCAGATCCAGAATCGAGCCCGGCCGTTCGTTCTCCGGAACAAGTTCCGTATTGACGATAAAAACTCGTGCCCGCGCGGCGAAACCGTGCCAAAGCCCCTCGGGCGAGCGAAACGCGGGGGGAAATTTTTTGGCCGCCGGCGGATTATAAGACTCCAGCAGCCCGGCCTTCTGCAGCCGCAAAGTATTTAGAATCTCGTTGTTCCAGAACACATCGCAGCGCGGCCGCTGGGCTTCGGCCAGAATGGCGTTGGCCAGCCCCACGGTCTTCGTCGATTCGGTATCGAACTTGGGACGTACGTCCACGCCGGTCTCGGTACTGAAGGCCTCGAAAACCGGCTCCGAAAAATGTGAGTCCAAAGCCGTGTAGACCACCAAGTCATTTTTTGAAGACGACCAGCAGCCGACGATGGTAAGAAATATCGTCGCAAAGGCGATTGCACAAAGCGCATGTTTATTGTTTTCGATCATATGCAGGTCGGGTTACTAATCAAATCGTAGGGTGGACCGAGCATAGCGAGCCCCACCAAATGAATTAATCGATGACGGGGGCTCGCTACGCTCGGCCCACCCTACGATCTACGATCTATGATTTGACTACCTTCTGTGTCGCCAACAGGCCAATCCCGCCAGCCCGCACAGCAATAACGTGATGCTACCCGGTTCGGGCACGATTGCGACTCGGAAGCCAACGTTGTTGAACTCGACGGTCGGGTCGTAGTGGGTGCTGTAATCGGCTTTTAATTTATAGCCGACGCTGTCGAAGGCGCCACCTCGCATGCCGCGTTCACCGAGTATGATAGTTTCGTTCCACTCAAACACGTTACCACCCTGGTCGAAAGTACCGTAGGGGCTTTCAGAATCGGTGTGGGCGCCGTATTCCGTGCGGTAGTAGGGGTCGCCGATCGTGTAGTCCGTTGTGCCGACTATGTACGTCGCGTTGTTGCCGCCGCCGTCAAGATCGTTGCTGGGCAAGCTGTCGTTGGTGGTGGGATAGTCGAAGTAACCGCCGGTTATGCCATCGGCTTTTTTATGATAGGCCGCCTTATACCATTCGTCCTCGGTGGGAATTACCCACGTGGCGTCCGACTCGCGAACAACGGCCATTAGAGCCGCGTTCAATCCACTCAAATCATTAATCGATCCGTCTGGGTTGTAGTAGGAATGTGTCGAGGACAAGTCGTAAGCCCCGTCCTCCGTGGTGCCGTCGTTCTGAGAACCGCTTGGTTTCCCGTTGTGCAACCAGTTGGCGAAACGGGCCGCGTCGCCCCAGGAAACGTAGTTGACCGGACGGTATTCCCAATCCTCCTCGGTCCCGCTGGGCCGGCCGCTGAAATCGTAATAATAACTCCCGCTCGGACCGTTTTGCGTGATCTGGCACCCGTAGGTATAGCCGTCCATGTTCGGATTGTAGAGTCCATAGGTGTCGGTCTTGGCCACGGCGTTGAGAAAATCGCGATATTGTCCGGCGGTCACCTCGAACTTGCCCATATCATAGGCATAGCTCACGCCACCGTAGCCGTCTCCGTGAGTGTCATCCGCGTTACCCAAGTTGCCCACCGGTACGGTCTCGATAATAACCCCGGCTTGAGCAACGGCCGCCGAAAATACAATCGCCATGACGACAATTAACCATTGAGCTTGAATCTTTCTACTCATCAGCAACATCCTCCTGGTTGTGTGCGAAAGCATTTACCCCCAACATTATTGAGGGCTGCATTGCCAATGAACCTTCCCACGGTCGAAAATCCAGCAAATCCGCCTGGTACAGGCGCATTTGAGGTTGCACAAGGATCATTGGCTATGTCGGTATCAATAAAGCACCAGCCCCTATCTGCCGGTCCGCATAGCATACTACATGACAAAACCAAGTGTCAATACTCCAGATCTCCACCAACCCCCCCGAAGTTTTTGAGAACGAATTGCAATCCACCGTGTAGAGGGGGCATCGGTCTTGTCAACTTTTGAAAATCTGTGACTGGTAGCAGCCTGTGAAAAAAATCCCGGTCTCGATGCCACCCTCTATCAGAGAGCCGCTAGACGGCCCCAATAGCCTGTCTGCCAGACCGCTCATTGCACTATGATCCACACGTCCGTTTATTGCCAAACATGTCTCGGTCTGATATGCTCAGTAGTTTCAAGAGGCACCAATACAGTCGACTGTGCGGCCGATGAACGACAGAGCTACAGAACCGGCAGACAATTTGGCCGAAAATGCCCCAGAGCAATACTCCGACTCGCTCTCGATCCGCATCCGCGGCGCGCGGGTACATAATTTGCGGAACGTGAATCTCGATGTTCCTCGCGACCAGTTGGTTGTGGTCACCGGGCCCAGCGGGTCGGGCAAAAGCTCGCTGGCCTACGACACGCTCTATGCCGAAGGTCAACGCCAGTATATCGAGAGTCTTTCAGTCTACGCGCGGCAGTTCCTGCACCAGATCGAGCGGCCCGACGTCGACATGATCGACGGCCTGCAGCCGACAATATCCATCGACCAACGTGCCAGCGTACGCAACCCTCGCAGCACGGTCGCCACCGTGACCGAAATCTATGACTATCTGCGACTTTTAATGGCGCGGCTGGGCGATCCCGTCTGTTACAAGTGCGGCGAGCCCATCCGCCAACAAACACCGGATCAGATTTTCGAAGACATAATGGACCTGCCCTCGGGTACGCGCACGATGATCATGGCTCCCATCGTTCGCGGGCGGCGCGGCGAACATCGCGAAGTAATCGAAACGATTCGCAAGGCCGGATTCGTGCGTGCCCGTATCGACGGCCAGGTGATCGACGTACAAGAACCGCCGGAACTTGCCCGTGGACAAGCACACAACATCGAGGCCGTGGTCGACCGGGTGGTGATCCGTGAGGGTATCGACGAGAGAGTTAGGGAATCGGTCAATCTGGCCATCCGCCACGGAGAGGGGCTGGTTTCGGTATGCTACGAAGAAGAACGCGGCGACAAGGCCAATGGAACTCAAAGTGTATGGCGCGACGTGCTTTTCAGCACGCTTTATGCTTGTCCCCACTGTAAGATCAGCTACGAAGAGGTTGAACCTCGGACGTTCAGCTTCAACAGCCCCTACGGCGTTTGCCCTAAATGCGAAGGTTTGGGCGTGCGGGTACGATTCGATCCCGAACTGGTGATGCCCAACATCAAACTTTCCCTAGGCGGCGGCGCCATAGCCTCTTGGAAAGGCGCCAGCGCCCAGGCCCAACGCAAACACAAAGAGGCACTTCGAGAATTCATGTCCACGGCTGGCTTCCGCTGGAACACGCCGCTGGAAAAACTCTCGGATGAAGTCCGCGAGCAACTTTTGCATGGATTCGCCGGGAAGGGGAAGCTCTCACCGAGTCACACAGCCGAGGGCGAACATGCTACAAAACCAGACGACGGCGGAAAAACCGACGGACAATTCGATGGCGTTCTGGCCATGCTGGAAAAGGAATATGCTTCGACCACAAGCGATTCCGTGCGGCAACGGCTCGACACCTTCCGTTCGCGCATGACCTGCTCTGCCTGCCACGGTTCACGCTTGCGCCCCGAAGCCGGCAGCGTTCGTATTGCCGGCAAGGCAATACACGAAATCACGGCCATGACAGTAACCCAGGCCGCTGAATTCCTGGGCCGACTTGAATTCCACGAAGACGAAGAGCCCATCGCCGAACCGATCCTTTCGGAAATCGCCTCACGACTGGATTTCCTGGCCAAGGTTGGACTGGACTACCT
>JAFGTN010000337.1 GCA_016934075.1 Pirellulales bacterium | reverse complement strand
TCGATACGGTTTTCTATCTGCTTCTGCCATTGGCTCGATCACTCACTCGCCGGACCGGTGGGCATTACGTTTTGTTTTTGCTGGCGGTCACCGGCGGCGGTGTTATCGGCCACACGCTTATTCCGCCCACACCGGGACCGTTACTGATGGCCAATCTGTTGAACATCGACCTGGGTATGATGTTCCTCATCGGCCCAATGATCGGCATACCCACGGCTGTCGTGTCGCTGTATGTCGCCAAAATTATCGACCGCCGCGTAAACCTGCCGATGCGCCCCTACCAGGATGAAACAACGCTGGAACCGCTCGCCGATGAACGCCTGCCGGGTCTGCTGTGGTCGCTGGCTCCCATAGTTTTGCCGATCATTTTAATCTCATCCAACAGCGTCATCTCGTTGGTCGTGGAAAAGTTCCCCGACATTAGCCTGGCTTCCACGTGCTCGAAGATCAGCGGAATTATGGCCATACTGGGTAATCCCAGCATGGCTTTGATAATCTCGGGACTGATCGCAATGTGGATTTTGTTGCGTACGCGCAAACTGACGTTCAAGCAATTGTCGGAAGTGACCGAGTCGGCGCTAAAAGGCGGCGGCGTCATCATCCTCATTACCGCGGCCGGTGGCGCCTTCGGAGCCATGTTGCGCGAGTCGGGACTGACCGAAACGATTTGCGGTTTCGTCGGCAACGAGAGCGGAAAAGATATGGGCACGTTCATTCTGTGCCTGGCTTACGGCGTGGCTGTGGTCTTGAAATGGGCACAAGGCTCGGGTACCGTGGCCATGATCACCACGGCCGGCATGTTCGCCGGCATGGGCGTTTCGTCGGAAATGCTCGGTTGCCATCCGGCATACCTGGCCATGGCCATCGGCAGCGGTTCGGCCACCGGCTCTTGGCTCAACGACAGTGGATTTTGGATCTATTCCAGGATGGGTGGATTAGACGAATGGGAGAGCCTGCAAACCTGGACAGTGCTGCTTGTGATTTTGGGCATCACCAGTTTCGCCTTCACCATGCTGTTTGCCTGGCTGCTGCCGTTCAGCTCATAGCCTAATTTGGGGCAAGACGACAATCGGATGCCGGAATAATGCGGTATATTCGCAATCCATCGCCGGGAATGATCGACGCTAGTTGACCTGGTGATAGACAGATGGAATACTGCCCGACAGCTAACAATCACATTTGACTTACTTCAAGGAATGAAAACATGATTCTCCACCGCACTATTATCGCCTCGCTGGTCGCTTCAATGATATTGTTTTGCGTCGTTTCCGCTTCCACCACTTGCTCGGCCGCCGACACCAAAACTATTCGTGTGGGGGTCATCGGCGTCGACGGCCCCCACCCCTTTATGTTCAGCCAGCACATGAACGACCCCAAAGCTACCGACGCACGGGTTGGTGTCACGGTCGTGGCCGCATACGTGGGCGGCAGCGACGACGTGCCGTCGAGCGTGAAGTATCGCAAGGAGTATGTTAAAAAGGTGCAAGACCTGGGCATCGAAATTGTGCCCACCATCGAGGCATTACTAACAAAGGTCGATGCCGTGATGATCGAGTCGTTGGACGGCCGTATCCATCGCAGCGAAGCAAAAAAAGTGATCGCGGCTGGTAAACCTCTCTTCATCGATAAACCGCTCGCCGGCTCGTTGGCCGATTGTGTGGAAATCGCACAAGCCGCCAAGCGTGCCGGGGTGCCTTGGTTCTCGGCTTCGTCATTGCGTTATTCAGAAGGCGTGGCCGCGATTGGCGACGGTAAAAATGACAAGGTTGGAAAAATTCGCGGCTGCGACGCCTGGGGTCCCAACCATCCGCTCGAGCCGCACTCCATGCCCGACCTCTTCTATTACGGCATTCACGGCACCGAGATTCTTTTCACCATAATGGGCCCCGGATGCAAAACGGTTGCCCGTGCACATAGCGACGACGGCGGACTGCCCGATGGCACGGACGTTGTTGTGGGCGTTTGGGACGATGGTCGCATCGGCACGTATCGCAGCGCCTCCGGCTTCGGAGCTACCGTTTTCGGCAGCAAAGGCGTTGTGCCCAGCGGCGGTTGGAGCGGATACGAACCGCTGGTTGTTGTCATTGCCGAATTCTTCAAAACAGGCAAGGCGCCGATCTCTCCGGAGGAAATCTTGGAAGTCTACGCGTTCCTGGCAGCCGCCGATGTGAGTAAATCCAAGGGCGGTTGTCCGGTTTCCATCGAAGCCGTGTTAAACGAGGACGCCAAAAAAACTGGGGTAAATTCGGCAAAGTAAGCCTATCGCAGTACTCCTAAATTCGCTAAAATCGTCAATATGCGTTTGTCTCCAGGAAAGTTGGGGCAACAGCTTTGACGATAGAAGCCAAGTGGATTGGGTTTAGTCCACTTTTTAGATGATGCTGCTGGTGTGCATGCCCAGGGCTTCCGTCAAGATAGGCAATATGGAGGTGTGAAGTGGGTGAAATTCGTGACCTGCTTATTCAAAAACTAGTTGACCGATTGAATTATGATGATCCCGTCACGCGCCGCAACGCTGCCGGAGCGCTACGGCTGCATGGCATACGTGCCGTGCCTGCTATTCCGGCACTTGAGAAGCTACTGAACGATGAAAACAAGGCCGTTCGACAAGAGGCCAAGAGGGCTTTGGACAGGCTCTGCTCGAAAGTTGCTTGAGTTTTTGCCCACTAGGACGATCTGATGCCGTTGGACCCACAGGTTAAGGCTTATCTAGACGAACTGGCGAATCAGGATGTTCCTCCGCTCTCGGAAATGACAATCGAAGAGATTCGTCAGGGTACCCGAGACGAGGCGGTCACATTAGGCGCCGCCGAAGCGGTTGAGCGAATCGAAGACCGACTGCTGCCTGTCGTTGCAACAGCCGACGAAGCGAACGCCGAATTTCCGATTCGAATCTATACCCCAATTCTCAGGCAATCCGCCGATTCGAGCCTTCTGCCCGCTTTCGTGTTCTACCATGGCGGCGGCTGGGTGACGGGCGACATAACAACGCACGAGGCCATCTGTTGCCGCCTGGCCAACGCAGCCGCTTGCATTGTCGTGTCGGTCGGCTATCGTTGCGCCCCCGAGAACAAGTATCCCGCGGCCGTCAACGACGCGTTCGCGGCCACGCGTTGGGTACACGAAAACGCCGCGGAAATAGGCGTGGATTCGCAACATATCGCCATAGGTGGAGATAGTGCGGGCGGAAACCTGGCGGCGGCCGTGGCTCAAATGCTCCGCGATCAAGACCTCTTCAAGCCTGTATTGCAGGTGCTGATCTATCCCGTCATCGATTACCGTTTCGACCGCCCGTCGTATATCGAAAACGGCGAGGGTTACAATCTGACTCGTGAGTCGATGGAGTGGTTCTGGGATTGCTACCTTGCTCAAGCGGAGGACGGCAGTCAGTCGTACGCTTCGCCGATTCGCGCCCGTAGTCTTGCCAATTTACCGCCGGCATTGGTACAGACGGCCGAGTTCGATCCCCTTCGCGACGAGGGGGAGGACTATGCACGGGAATTGCAGCGGACGGGTGTCGAGGTCAAACTCACTCGCTATAATGGCATGATCCACGGATTCTTTCGCCGTGGAGTAATGTTCGACCAGGCGAATGTCGCCGTGGACGAAGTCGTCGACTCGTTGCGCAAGGCATTCGCCTGAACAACGCTATGAAGCGCAAACAAGGTAATCCGGTTGTGACCAAAGAATACGACGTCTTGGGAATGGGCGCTGTGGCCGTCGACGATTTTCTGTATGTCGAGCATTACCCACACCCCGACGAAAAGGTGCGCGTTTGTCGCCGCGAGCGACAATGCGGTGGGCAGACGGGCACGGCGCTTGTGACGGTCGCACGTCTGGGACGCTTGGCCGGATACATCGGCATGCTGGGCAACTGCCGGGCGGGAGGCGACGAGTTGTCGCGCGCAGTCGCCGATTGTTTCGAGCGCGAAGGCGTGGACCTGACACATCACATCGACCGTCCCGATGCCGGAGTTTATCATTCCACGATTATCGTCGATCAGACAACGCATTCGCGTACTATTCTTACCCACACGGAAAGCATGGTCGGCGCCGATCCGCTCTTTCCCGCCGAGGATGTAATTCGCTCGACGGCCGTACTTTTGGTCGATCACCACGGCCTCGACGGCACTCTGCGGGCAGCGCGAATCGCTCGCAATGCGGGGATTCCCGTGGTCGGCGATATCGAACGAGGAAATCCTGCCCCGGGTAGTCAGAATACGCTGTCCGAAGTAATACGCCACATCGACCACCTTGTCGTGCCGCTGGAGTTCGCCCGCGATTGTACCGGCCTGGACGAGGCGGGTGACGCAGCGAGCCGGTTGTGGGAGGACGGGATTCGTGACGGGGTCGAGCGTTCGGCGGTTGTGGTGACCTGCGGCGTTGAAGGCTGCTGGTACATCGACGACAATGGACTGGAACATTTTCCGGCCTTTTATGTCGAAGCGGTTGACACGACCGGATGCGGAGATGTTTTCCACGGAGCCTACTGCGTGGCCCTGGTCGAGGGCATGGGATTGCGCGAACGGGTAAGGTTTGCATCGGCTGCCGCCGCATTGAAGGCCACCCGACGCGGCGGCCAGACGGGCATTCCCATGCGCAAGCAACTCAACGCGTTTCTTGTAGAGAGAAAAAACAGGTGATAATACGACAATGTAATGAAACCGATATAGAGGAAATTTACTCGATTATCAACGACGCGGCCGAAGCCTACCGAGGCCATCTCGAGCCCGACTGCTGGCACGAACCCTACATGCCCATGGACTACCTCCGCGGCGAGATCGACTCCGGCGTAGTGTTCTGGGGCTACGAGGAAAATGGCCGCCTAATCGGCGTGATGGGCATTCAAGACATACAAGACGTCACGCTCATCCGCCACGCCTACGTCCGCACCACATGCAGACGAAAAGGCATCGGCGGCCGGCTCATCCGACACTTGCTTACGCTCAGCGACCGCCCCACGATGATCGGCACCTGGAAGGCCGCCACCTGGGCCATCGATTTCTACGCCAAGTACGGTTTCGAGTTGGTTACCGAAGAAGAAAAAGAACGACTGCTGCGAAAGTACTGGTCGATCCCCGAACGGCAGATAACTACATCGGTGGTAATGGTCGATGAAAAATGTAATGTCGAGCGGGCATAAAATCCGCTTGTAGCGAGCGATAAATTGTGGTGCGGCCATCCTGGCTGCATGAAGCAGCGGCTTGCTGGTTGTTGGTGGTGCGTCGAGACGCACCCTACAGGCTTGTGGTGCAGGCTTCCAGCCTGCCCAGTGCAGCCAGGATGGCCACACCACAAACACTCAACGATTCCGATCAAACATCTCTCGCAGTTTTTCCGCGTTGGTCTCTCTCGGAATCGATTCCACGTGCCCGTCGCAGAAAACAGCCGTGAAACCTTCGGGTATCCTTTGCCCCAGCCCTTTGGCTGGTTGTTTCGGGTCATATTGCATGTCAGCCGGTTTTGTCCAGGGCACCGCGTTTTTTTCGTCGACCTCGACGATCAATATGGTGCTGGAAGGATTTTTTATATCTTTCAAACGTAGTGACTTCTTGCCCGGAAAAACCGTATCGGAACCGACCGGCACCAGGAAGTTCGTTAAGCCGGCCCCGGGATTGGATGTCCTCTGCATTCGAAAAAAGTAGGGATCTTGCGCGATCAGCTTCTTGTTGTGCGCACTATCCCATGGTTCATCAAGGTGGAACTTCTTATAGAACTCTGCACGTCCTAGATACGGAAGCAGATGCACTCGCCAGCTCAGCAATGGTTTCCCGCCGGCATTATAACTGTCGGCAGGAAAAGATCCTTTCTCGTTTTCGTACTCGAACATCGCCAAACCGAGTTGTTTGCAGATGTTGATTGTGCCTTCCCGCACTGCCGACTGCTGCCCTGAAATATAGACTGCCCGGCCGATGTCAACAAGTTTAGCAATGCCGCCATTTTTAGTATTGAACTCGAGCATGAGACGGTCATTATCGACCTTGGGCATGAAGACTGTGATTAGTTTATCGATTTTGGATTTAGGTATCCCAGGTTTACCAAAAACCCCTTTCTTATCTTCATCGTCAAACAACCGTGGATATATGCGCTTCCATGTGTCTAACAATGCTTGGGCCGATTGTTGATCTTTCGATTGTATCAAAGCGCTAAGAGCCAACCGTGACGGCGAGTCGAAACCGATGGTCGCCCAAAGGAATCCGTCGGAAATGGCCTTCGACGATCCGCCACCTATTTCCTCTGGTAGTTCCGGCATCATTTCTTCGATGACACGACGCACATGCCTGGGCGGCAGGATCAGCACCCTCGCGGTCGATCCCTCGGTCGTCGCAAAAGCCTTTTCGATCTCGGGCCGCGAGTCGGGCTTGAGCACTTTCAGCCGCTCGACCGTGTCTTTTGGGCCGCCCACCAGAACGTCACCCACTCTTGCGAATGTATCGAAACCTTTCGGGTTGGACTGTTTGACAATCGCCTCTAAAGTACTTTGCACGGATTTTTCCGTAAGCGGGACTATGGCAATTAAGAATTCTTCTTTTCTTAATCCGTCGATGGTTATGATGTAATAGATATCAGAACCACCAGCCTGCTTGATAGTATTCAGAACCGCACCTAAGGCGGCTTTGCCCGCTGGAAGTTGCGGCTTCAATTCCGGAAAGAATTTTACAACCTCGTCCAACAATGGGCCGATTTGAATCTTGTTGATGTCGATATGCGCTATCGCCACGGTTTGCTCGTCGATAAACGGGGCGATTATTCTGGCATGCTCTGCGGCAGTTTTCGGGGCATTGGGTTGCTCGGTAGCAACCAGCGTTTCGCTTCCGATCGCTATCAGCACGAATATAGAAGCCACTTTTAATACTATGGATGCAGTATAACTAATCATGGCATGTTCCTTTTATCCTCGGTTTTGAGGAGTTGAATTTCGACTTTTTTATGAATATTCTTCCCTGTGACACCTGGTGGAGCAGGTGCGTTGATCGTAGCCGTATCTCCTTTCAGTTCATAAGCGAACGGTTTGCCCGTCATGGGATCGATCGGCAGCGGCACTACCGATATTTTGTTCAGCTCTGAAGGCGAACGCCCATTGTTCGTCGAAGCATGCATTCTGACGGCTTCAATGGTGCGAAGTATTGCGACATTGCGTTCGCATCGGGCTTCGGCCAGTTTGCATGAGCTGAGAGCAGGCAGAAGCATGGCGACCAGCTCATTGCGAACACCCCGTATGCGAGCCGTTCGCAATTGTTTATCCATGGCATCCAGCCCCTCGCGGGCTTGCCAGTAGGGAAGCCCGAACCACTTGAAGAGATCATCGCGGATTATCTTGTACTGGCCAACGGTGTCCAAAGCGACCACTTGGGCCACCGGCATGGCCTCGACCGTCTTGGACGATAGGCCACCCTCTATTAAGACCTTTTTCGCATGAGGATACTCGACTGCAACTAGTGCCATTAACGCTATGCGATTTATGTTCTTGCCTGCCTTCGGCATCCAGAGTGCAATCTGTCTATCCTCGTACATGCGATCAAGTATTCCTTGCCACTGTCTCACTGTGCCTGGAGTAGTCTCGATATCGCGAAGTTCGGGAAAGAGCATCTCGAAGGAATTGATCTCCATTGCTATGGCTTTTTGGATATTTACGGTCGGCCTGGGCAGCATGGTAAGAGCCCAATACATATTAGGACTGCATGGTTGTGCGATCAGTTCCTCTACCCGTTTTGTCATGACATCGGTAACCGCCATGCCTACTAAGGCGTATACCAGCAACGGACCTTCGGCAATCTGTCTGGCCATTCCGTAACCGCATTGCAGTGTTTGCACGGCATCGTCGAATCGTCCCTCGGCGATTTCCAGCCGGGCTTTGACATCCAAAAGGTATGTCAGCGTTCGCAATTGCTGCAGCTCTGGTAATAGAATCTCGAAGGGATTGGACGATTCTCGAAGCGGCAACTGCCATTCGCAAGTATCGCGTCTTGACGCTCTTGTCAGGCCTTCGAATACCCAGTGTTGCTCATCAAGCATATGGCGGATTTCTTCGCGTGGCAGTTTTTCCAGCGGCATCTCCCGCCACTTTTCAATCTTTTTCAGTAGTTTTTCTCTCTCGACGCTTTTCCATTGAACCAAAATCCGTCCATAGTCCAAGGCCGCATTGCCTGGCGTGCAGTCTATGTAACTCGGTAAAAGTTGGTACTTCAACGCCGGCACCGGCTCAGCGGTCGGCCGTAGTAAGAGTTTGCTTATAGTCGGTTTATCCTCGGCCCAAGCGAGTGATGATTGCCCGAAGCCAATTGCAAAGATCAGCATCATGACGGCACCAAGCGGCAATGCCGGACGGTTGATATATTGCTTTTTGAATTCCATTTTTATAATCCTTCTCTATGATGTGTGCTTATTTGCACATTGCACTTCAATAATTCACGCTACCCTTCGTCTCCAAGCAGAGCCTTGGTCAATGCTTGTCGCGATATCGGTTTGTTTTGTTTACTGCGAGTATGACCGTTTACTACAATGGGCCAATTCTCTATTCCTTGAGTGAGGGCGTACTCGCGCAGTTCTCGATATGATGACCGATTCCGGTCTATATCTGGTTTTTGCGACGCTTGATCTTGTTTGAAGAAAACGGCAGCCAACCTGCCAAAGGTGGAACTCGAATGATCTATCAAGCTCACGTGAGTCTCGCTAAGTGGTGATTTGGCAATTGCCATTTCGATTTCGGGTATCGGTGCTTCGTTGTCGGGACGATTTTCAGGCGATGTTACCAGTAGTGTTTGAGGTGCGGTATCTTGTACCGGAACTTCCACCCGCACAATCCGCTCGACGACCTCGGGCTGGGAACGATTGACCAGCATCACCAACAACACGGTGGCTGCGACCGTCATGGCTGTGAAGGCCGCCGGCCAGGCGAGCTTTGTCCAAGGCCGCTTGCGTTTGGCGACCGATTCCTGCCCTGCCAAAAACATTAAACGGCCCATATCCAGGCTGCCCGTGTCGGGCCGCAAGGAAGCCAATTCGGCTTCGAAGGCGATCAGTTCGGGGGGAAGTTTTTCTTTTCTGGACATTCTATTCCAAGCCTTTCTCGCAGAGCGACTAAACCTGCCTGGTAACGTCGCTGGGCCGTACTCGACGAGGTGCCGGTCAGGTCGGCGATCTCGACGAATGACAACCCGCCCCATAGGCGAGCGACGAGCGTTTCACGCTGTTCGAGTGGAAGCTTTTGGAGCGCCTCGGTGGCCGCATCGACATCGAGCCCCTCTCTGTCGTTAGGACGGAACCAGGGCTCACCACGAAAGGAGGCCGTTTGTTCGTGGCGAGACCGTCGCGAGGCGCGTCGTGCGGAACTAATGGCCCGGTTCCTCACCACCCGATAGATCCAGCCGATGGGGTTCTCCGGCGGCGGTTCTTGTCGAACTAACTCCAAAAGTGCTTCTTGAACCACATCTTCGGGCGTGGTCGACAATTGACGGGCCAACAATACCAGCGGGCCGCCGTGCTCGGCCAGGAGCCTCTCGAGCTGTTGTGGTCCAATCCGTGTCATCCGCATCTGGTCTCTAGGGTTTCCACTAGTATAGACGCCGCTCGGAGAAGTATGACCCAAGAAAATCTGTGTTTTAATAAAGATTTGGACTTTTGCAAAATTGCGAGTCAAGGGCACATGTAAAAGAAAGCTTTGCGAAGCGAAGGTTTCTTTTACATTGTCTTGACTGA
>JAFGTN010000336.1 GCA_016934075.1 Pirellulales bacterium | reverse complement strand
TCGCCCGAGTCGCGTCGCACCCTGAAAAATCCCACGCCCGACAACGGGCTGAGCACGGCCGCCAAGGGGCAGAACCAGCGGCAAAACGGCATCATTACCAAAAGCGAGCCCACGACAATCGCCCCGGCAACAACATACGCCCAAAAAGTGATGTCCGTACCATGCCGGCTTATCAGCGCATAGCACGGATCGAAACCGCGGAAAATCAACTCGCCTGCCCGCCAGGTGAGATACACAATCACCACCAGCACCACATATTTCATCAGCCCCATCATCCGATCGACACCCGGCGGCACGCGGCGTCCCTCTAGGCCCATTCGCCGCAAGAGCCCGCTACGAACCGAGGCCACGTTCAGCCATTCCGAAATGATCCCGATGGGGCAGATATACCCGCAAAACGCGCGGCGTATCAACAGCGTCATCACCAGCACGCCCGCCAGTGCGTAGAAATTCGACATCCCCAGCGAGCAGACCAGTGTACCGTTGTGGACATACTCGTACATGGCCTCGACGCCGCCGAACGGGCACCAGCGTTCGCAGTTGGCACCGCACACGTATACACCGATCAGCGTGGCCGAAAGGAAGGCGAACTGTATGAGCCGTCTGGTCGTTTTCATGGCCGAGAATCTTCGTATACAAGCGGGCTTGTTGTTTTGCCGTTAGCCACCGAGCATGCTCACGTATGAAATACAAACAATACCGTTGCACGACGGCCGCAGGCGGCTCGGCTAACAAAGCAACGGACGTTCCGTGAAAAAAGCAAGGCCGGACGTTACTCCTTCGCGGCTTTGCTGCAATTAGCGCGATTGGGGCAGCCGGCGCATTTGCTTCCTCCGCTGCACGCAGACTCGGGCACTTTCGACTTGGTGGCCAGCGCTTTAGCGAATTCGTCGGTCGAGCTCAGAGAGGCAAATTCGTCGCATTGTTTGGCGTGGGCGCGATAGCCGTCTTGCAAACTGGGCCGCACGTTTTCCATGCAGGTCGCAAGCAGTTTTACCGCCTCCGATACGTTGCCCACGGCGGCTTGAAGCCGGGCGGCGCAATAGATTTCGCGCGGGCCGGCATCTTTAGGCACGGCCAGCCCGAGAGCGATCTTCTCGGCCTTGTCGGCTTTGTCAAGCCGCACCAGGGCCAGACCATGCAGAGATTTTGTCGATAGCGTGGCTTTTTTCGGGTCGAGTTTGGCGAGCATTTTTTCCGCTTCCACGTTTTTTCCCATCGCCAATTGCGTCTCGGCAAGAGCCTCCGCAGAATCGGCCGTGTTGAGCTTGGCGTGAATCTTTTCGCCTAGCGCCAAGGCGGCCGGGTAGATTTGCTCGGTGGTGTAGTAGGCCTGCAGGGCGCGGGCGATGTACTCCCAACGCTCGGGATCTTGTTCCTTGTCGAGCCGGCTGCGGAGGGCGACTACCTGACGCAGCATGGAAAAATTACGAAGATATTCTTGATTATCGCGGTCGGCCCGAGCGGCCGTGGCGAACGACTTCAAAGCTCCTTTGAAATCGCCCTTGGAAAGCAGGTTCTTGCCTTGGGCGTTGGCGTCTTCGGCCGACGTGGCCAGGGCCGTGGATGAACATAGTATCAGGCCGGCAATTGCGGCGACCGCGGCGGTTGTCAATAGAATTTTGGCGAGTTTCATGCTAATCTCCTTCTCCGTACGACGGTGGTATGCAATAATTTCACACCCCCATGGCGTGAAACGATACGTTCTTGCAGCTAATTAGAACGGGTTTGGCTGGAAATACTGTTGTTGCCCCATTTGGTGTTTATCACAATACAATAAATGCAAGTAGCGTGCCACCGTTGTATCAATGGCCACCTGATTATTCTGTCCAATCACAAAACAATGACAAAAACAATCAGATATATTTGGGCCTTGCCTTGGACCATATTCGGATTGCTACTGGCCTGGCCGGCAATTATCGGCGGCCGGGTACGTCTGAAAGACGGTGTGATCGAAGCACACGGCTCGATGCTGAAGTGGTTCCTCACGCGTTCGACGCCGGGCATCGGTGGGGCGATCGGTATCACTTTCGGACATGTGATTATTGCGCAAGACGAAAACAGCCTGGAAATATCACGATCGCACGAGCTGGTTCACGTTCGCCAATACGAGCGTTGGGGTCCGTTTTTCGTCCCGGCCTATCTGGCATCGAGCCTGGTGGTTTACCTTAAAGGCGGCCGACCGTACGAAGACAATTATTTCGAACGCGAAGCACGGCGATTGAGCGGATGATTTTTCAGACAGTATAAGACACGTTTTCCGGCAATGTGTTTTTCAACGCGGCTTTTGCGGCCACTTGACCGGCGGCTTCGCCCATCTGAACCGAGTTACCGGTTACGCGATAACTTGCGTGGGCAAAGAAATCACCACTGATGCATCTTCCCGCCATCATCAGACCCTGTACGTCTTTTGCGATTAAAGACCTGAGCGGCACGTCGTAAGGCCGTGCGTGAATGCCATGTGATCCGTAACCGCCGCCCGAATTTTTATCGAGGGCGTGAACATCCACGCAAAAATTAACGCGGCAGACGGCATCGTCGAAACGGGCGCCTTTGATTAGATCGTCTTTGGTAAGCATATATCGACCGTGAATTCTGCGACCTTCGCGGATGCCGATCTGTTCTCCGGTGGCGATAATCCGAACATTCTTCCAAATATCGCCAAGACCTCGCAGACCATCGATGATATCATTTACTTCCCGGCGGGCTTCCAACGTGGCTTGTGTGACGTGATTTGCGTTAAAAGCGGAAACGCCGTATTGGTGATTGGCCATGATGGCGATCAGACCGGGGCGAATGGCGAACATTGTGGGCTTGGTATAACTGGCATCGATGCCGGCGCGTTTGATTTCCTTATAAAGTTTCGCTTTGCAAGACGCGGAGCTTTTGCCTCGGGCCTGCATCAATCCTTCTCTGACCAATTCATCTTCTTCCACGCCGGTGATGATGGCCATCAGCGACATGGGTTGAGTTTTGCCGGTGCCGGGTTGCCCCACGTCGTATTTGCAGCTCGCCTGCGCTGCCAGATCTCCGTTGCCCGTGGCATCGATAAAGACCTTGGCTTTCCAGGCTTCCCGGCCGGAAAAGCTATCGGTAACAATGTATTCCAGGCGGTTTTTCGAGTTTGCGTAGGCCGCCGAGACACGAGTATGCAGTCTGATATTTACCCCGGCTTCGAGGCACATTTGATCCAGGGTGAGTTTCATCAACTCCGCATCATAAACTTTTGCCGTATACTGGGCGTCGCTTTTTTCAAGCCGATCGACGAGTTCCTTCATGATGCCGTTTTTGTCACGAAAATCGATGATATTACTCAGCAGTCCGGCCGTCCAAACGCCACCCAGACAGCCGTGCATCTCGATCAAGGATGTTCTTGCGCCTTGCCTGGCCGCGCTGATTGCCGCCGCGAATCCGGCGGGGCCGCCGCCGCATACAATAACGTCTGTTTCCCTGGACACCGGAACTTTATGTTTTGGTTCGAAAAAAACACCATCTTCGGGTTCGCTTTTTTCCTGGCTTTGGCCAAATACCGATTTCGTGGTGATAGGAGCAAGCGAGGCTGCCGCGCCGATTTTAATGAAGTCTCTTCTGTTGGTCATAGATGCCCTCAACTTTTGTTAATACGTGATGTGCAACGAACGATTGGCTGTGAACTGGACTTTTGCAAAATTGCGAGTCAAGGGCACATGTAAAAGAAAGCTTTGCGAAGCGAAGGTTTCTTTTACATTGTCTTGACT
>JAFGTN010000335.1 GCA_016934075.1 Pirellulales bacterium | reverse complement strand
TGTTATCTGTCAATGAATTAGTATCAGTCAAGACAATGTAAAAGAAACCTTCGCTTCGCAAAGCTTTCTTTTACATGTGCCCTTGACGCGCAATTTTGCAAAAGTCCAGTTAAATCTTGACGGTTTATGGAGGTGATTCTGTGAGGATATCCACCGCGTCGCTACTTTTTTATTTCTTCATCATTTCTCTTGGCTGGGGCGCCGAAGGAAAGGTCTCGCTTGAAGACGGATTTCGCAATCCGCCAAGAGAATACAGTATTGTCCCGTTATGGTCTTGGAACGGGCGTTTGGAACCGGCGGAATTGCGTCGCCAGATTGACGAAATGGTCGACAAGGGCGTGTATGGCGCGTTCATGCACGCCAGGGCCGGTATCAATCTCGACGAGACCCCATATTTTTCCGAAGGTTGGTGGAAGGCCGTCGAAGTCAGCGTCGAGCACGCCGCCAATGTGGGATTCGACACTTGGTTATACGACGAAGACAAGTGGCCCAGCGGTGCCGCCGGTGGGCGTACCATCGCTCGAAATCCGCAGCGTAACCGACGAAAAGGGCTCGATTGGAAACAACATCGGGTGGACGGTCCCGCACGGATCGAAGTTAATTTCCCCGACGCGGCCTGGGTGTTTGCCTTCAAGCTAAACGAGAAAAAGCAGATAGACCCTGAAACTTTGATAGAAATCACCGAGTTCAATTGCGATAAGAAAAGTGGAAAAACCGTACAGTCCAAGAAGGCCTGGACTTGTCCGGAGGGCGAATGGGTTTTATTGACGTTTTCACACCAGACCGACGAAGGTGTAAACTATCTTAATCGCCAGACAGTCCGCGATTTCATCGATATTACTCACGAAGAGTATGCCAGGCGGTTCGGCAAATACTTCGGCACGACAATACCCGGAGTGTTTTTCGATGAAATCCTTAACTCGCATGTGAGAATTGTCTGGACCGAGGGCTTCGAGGAGAAGTTCAAGCAGTTGAAGGGATACGACTTGCGTCCGCTCTTGCCGGCGCTGATCATAGACATTGGTCCACGAACACCCAAAATCCGTTGCGACTACTACGATGTCTATACTACCTTTTACGAGGAAGCATGGTTCAAACAACTCGCCGATTGGTGCGATGAACATAAGTTGCAGCTAACGGGCCATACGATAGAGGAACTGGGCGGGTATCGCTCGCAAGGCAGCTACTTCCGCACGATCCGACACATGCAAATCCCCGCAACCGACAACGAGTCTTTCCGCTGGCGCTACCCGCGTGAAGTCATCCCTTTCAAGCCCAAGCAGTTGGCCAGCATTTCACACCTCTATGGCCGGCCCAGAGCGGGAGTTGAAGCGATGGGAGGGGCCGGATGGTCATTTACGCTCGACACTGCCCGCTATGGTCATAATCTGTTGGCCGCACACGGGATCAACTTTTTTATGACTCACCTCTTCCACTATGCTCAGGATCGGCCCGAAAACGTAGACGATTGGCCCAACAGTTGGTTCTTTCGCAACCCGTATTGGAAATATTTCAAAACATTCGCGGATCATTCCAGCCGCTTGAGTTACATGCTCACCGGCGGGCAGCACGTGGTGGATGTTGCCATGCTTTATCCCCAGGAGAACCTGTGGGCGGGCAACGGCCAAGGTGCGACACAATCGTCTTTAGAAAAACTGGTTGCTGCTCAGATCGATGTGGACTTTATCGATCCGGAAAGCCTCCTCAGAGCGAAAGTCGCCGACGGACGAATCAATGTTTCACAAATGCACTACCGCTTGCTGGTCGTGCCGGGCGTGAAGTGTGTGCGGCGTTCGGTGGCTGAAAAAATCGCCGCTTTTGCCAAAGCCGGTGGAGTGGTTTTGGTTCTGGACCGCTATCCTGCTGATTCAATGGACGTTGGTCGCGATGATCCTGAGATTTCCCGGTTTGTCAAAGACTGGCAAAAGCACGGAGCGAAGCTGATACCGGCGGAAGTAGTGACCGAAGAGATCGCCAAGCAAATACCTCGCGATGTGATCTTTGAAGGGAAAGGGTCTTGTCCGTTGCGTTATCAGCATGTTCGTCGTGCAGGTCACGAGATCTATTGGTTGGCCAACAACTCGAAGGAAAAGGGTACATGGCGGGTAAGTTTCCGAGCGGCAGGTCAGCCCTCGATCTGGCAACCGGAGGACGGTTCGATTAGGCCGCTGGGTATGTTCGTGAGGAAAGACGCCCGCACTCAGTGTGAAATTGCACTCGACACTCGACAAGGCTGCTTTGTGGTATTCGATACTGCAAAAGTGCCGGAAGAAGGTGGCATTATTATCGAGTCGACAAACCTTCGCCAACTGGAACTGACAAAGGAAGCAAACGGGCGATTCACGGCCTCGGGTATGCTTCCAGCCGGACAAGATCAAGTGAATCTCGTAGCTGAGGTGGTCGAAGGCCAACGCCGAAAGTCGATCAAGGAGTCGATGGCCGTGCCGCCGAGTCCAAAAGCGATTAACTTGGACGGCCCCTGGCGGTTCCTCGCCGTGGGGGATCAACTTGACAAAAACTGGCGGGTGGACGTAACAAGTTCGGAGTTGGCAATGCCGGTAATGCGGATACGCTGGGAGTTACCCGGCGTGGAAGTCGCCAACTGGCATCTTTCCAATTGTGACGATTCACACTGGCGGCGGATTAAGGTGTTCGATAAGTTTTATTCAACCAAAGGTGCCGACCGTTATCGCTCGCGCTGGCAAGGGCATTTTATTACACACTATGAATATTACGCTCCTAATACCGGCATCGGAGGCAAAGGGCTAAGATGCCGCAAAACACTCGCCTTGCCCGAAGGAACTTCGGGGTGGTTGGCGGTTGTTTGCCCAAGTAAGTATAAACTTTCGATTGACGATCAAAATTTTGCGGGCATTGGCGGTAAACAAGCTCAGCGATTCGATATCGCGCCGCTTTCCGGCAATAAACATACAATCAACATCCACGCCGAAAACGCTCCTGCGTTGCTCTTGGAAGGACGCCTTCGCACACCGAACGGGCGGACCGTGCTCGTGCGGACCAACGCGACATGGGAGGCGCAGGTTGCAGGCCGCGATTGGCGACCGGCATGGGAATATGTAGCACCTCCCGAGAAACCATTTGGAGAGCCTGCCTATCCGATAGAAATGCCACGGCCGCGCGTCGTCTGGTATCGTCAGCCATTGCCACCGGGCACAGTGACGGTTCTGAAGCCCGAGATCGAAGGTCGCTGGAAGGCATGGCTCGACGGGAAGCCGCTGGAGTTCGCCAAAGGAACATGCGATGTCTCGATTGCAAGCCATCAAGGCATGTTAGCCATTCGCGTCGAACTGGATAAAGATGACCACGGACTGATAAAGCCGATCCGCGTCCGTTGTCGACCGGTCGAGCAGCCGCTTGGCAGTTGGACAAACCGGCACCTTGGTTGGTATACAGGCCGGGCCGTCTACTCCACCACATTTCAGCTTGGCGCCGATTATAAACAAGACGATGTACGTCTCGAACTCGATTTGGGTAAGGTATGTTGGTGTGCCGAGGTGTGGCTCAACGGTCAGCTTCTCGGTACCCGTATTTGGCCTCCGTATAAATTGGACATAACCCAAAAAGCCAAACAGGGTGAAAACCGTATCGACATTGTGGTGTCCAATTTACTGGCCAACCGTATGCATTGGAACATATTCGACGACGCAAAAGCCGAAATATGGAATCGCAATTGGCACGACGGAAACATTCTGCGAGATCGCTGGTGTCTAGAGTCAGGTCTAATCGGCCCGGTTTGCATCCAACCTTTACGAGAAGTTTCCATATCGCTGCGTGAGAAGTGAAATCAATACGTAAAACAGCGAAATCTTTTTACAATATCCCAGAGTAATTAACGTCAGGGAGTTGTTAAATAGAAGTATAAGCGAAGTGGGTGCATTATGAAAAACGTCGCCCCCCTCGCTTACACTTCGGATTTGTGTCGTTCATGAATGATCCGGCAACAAAAGAATCAGCAGTCTTTGAGCAGCTTCTGCAACTGCTTCCAGGTGCGGGTGTTGGCAACGTCGGCTTTGGTAAGGCCGCCTCGACGTGCCTGACGGACACCGAAGGGCAGTGAGTTGAGCATGTCGACCGTGTGGGCATCGGTAGAAATTACGACGGGAATGCCGTATTGCTTGGCCTTGGCGCAGTTGATGTCGTCGAGGTCCAATCGCTTGGGACGGGAGTTGAGCTCGAGAAATACGCCGTGTTTTGCGGCCGCTTCCATTATCGCGTCGAGGTCGACCGCGTACGGTTTTCGTTCGTTGATTATACGACCGGTCGGATGGGCCAACGCCGACACGTAAGGGTTCGCAAGTGCCTCGACAATTCGTTGGGTGATTTGTTCTCGGGGCTGATCCTGCCCGAAATGCACACTGGCGATAATCCAGTCGGCCTGTTCCAGCAATTTATCGTCGAGATCCAGACCGCCGCGGTCGAGGATGTCGACTTCCGCGCCCTTGAGGATCGTGATCCCGCGCATTTTCTCATCGAGTTTCTCGATCTCGTCCCATTGCCGCTTCAGTCGCTCGGCATCCATGCCGTTGGCAATTGCCGCACGCTTGGTGTGATCGGTGATAGCCACGTAGCTCAGACCACCTGCCTTGGCTGCAGCAACCATTTCCTCGATGGTCGCGCTACCGTCCGACCAGGTCGTGTGCATGTGCAAGTCGCCACGGATGTCATCCAACTCCAGCAGCTCGGGCAGTTCGCCTTTGGCCGCCCAGTCGAACTCGCGGCGCGCTTCGCGGAGTTCCGGAGGGAAACATGGCAAACCGAGAGCGGCGTAAACTTCCTCCTCGCTCCGGCCCGCTACCTGTTTATTACCTTTATAAGCACCATATTCGTTTACTTTCAGGCCCAGGTCCTTGGCCAGACCGCGAACCACTACATTGTGCGCTTGTGAGCCGGTGAAGTATTGCCATGCGGCTCCAAAGCTTTCGGCCGGCACCACTCGCAAATCGACCTGCATGCCGGCCTTCAAACGAACCGACATCTTCGTCTCGCCGCGGAGCATGACCTCGGCAACCTCCGGGAAGGCGGCGAAATGGTCCATCACCGCGTCGATGTCTTCGGCAATCGCTAGAAAATCCAGATCACCGACGGTTTCCTTGGCACGACGGTAGCTGCCGGCCGGTTCGATGCGTTCGATCGCCTCACAGCTTTCGAAATGCTCGAGAATTGCCCGTACAATACGGTCGGCTTTAGCCCAGAGCGTCCGCTGTTGGGCCTCGGCGGCGAAATCGATGCCGGCGAGAATGGTTGCTTCGATCTTGGGGCCAAAGCCCTTGATGGCTTGTACTCGATGGTTCTGACAAGCGCGACGCAAGGCCGATAATGAGTTCACGCCCAGATCGTTGTAGAGTATCGAAGCCCGCTTTGCGCCCAGACCCGCTACCCGCAACATCGACAAGGCACTGTCTGGTATTTCGGCCAGCAACTCCTCCAGAATAGGCAATTTTCCTGTAGTGGAAAGAGTGGTGATTTTTTCGGCCAGATCCTTGCCGATACCGCCGATGTCGGTCAGTTTGCGGTTGGGATCTTCGATGATTTTCTCGATCGAGTCGGGCAACTCGTGCACGGCCCTCGCGGCGCTGCGATATGCGCGGATGCGGAAAGGGTTTGCCCGCTGAAATTCAAGAAGATCGGCGACCTTGGTCAGTGTTTCGGATATTTCGGCGTTGTCCATAATTTTCTTACAGAAGGCAACGAAGAACTGGACTTTTGCAAAATTGCGAGTCAAGGGCACATGTAAAGAAAGCTTTGCGAAGCGAAGGTTTCTTTTACATTGTCTTGACTGA
>JAFGTN010000334.1 GCA_016934075.1 Pirellulales bacterium | reverse complement strand
TCCGCGAGCGGTTCAAGATCTGGGGCCAAGTGCAAGCCCTCACCGGCGAAGGACGACTTTCAGGAATCATTCTCCTGGCTCTGCCTTTCGTGTTGTTTCTGACCATCTATTATCTCAATCCCGATTATGTGATGGTACTGTTCGAAGATCCCGCGGGCAAGAAACTTTTAGCCTTGGCGCTGTTCATGCAGGTGCTAGGCGCGATAGTAATTAAAAAAATTGTTACGATTAAGGTTTAATGGCAATGTTATTTGCAAAAGACTTAATTACATTCGAAACACTGATCCCTTTCGCCGTTTTCGGCGGAATTGCCGCCGTGGCCTGGTGGGTGTTGGATATGATGGCCACCGGAAAACCGCGTGCCATGGAACGTCTTGACGAGTTCAAGCATCCGCCTACACGGCGCAACATCGGTGAACCCGCTCGCGGCGCTAGAAAATCGGAACGCATGAGCAAAGTTCTCGAAAATGCCGCACCAAAACTGGCAAAACCACTGGTGCCGAAATCCGAACTGGAAATGAGTAAACTGAAAACAAAGCTCGCAAATGCCGGATTCCGAAGCGAAGTAGCAAGTTCCACATATCTGGGCCTCAAATTCATCGGGCTTATGGCCGGGCTGTTTTTTGGTGGCGGCGGCATCGTGGGGCTCTACGGGGCCAACATGAAAACGCTCATAGCTGCTGTTCTGACCGCGGGTGTTTTGTTCTATCTGCCCGATATCATTGTCGCGGTGATCGGTCGTAGTCGCAAACAGGCCGTTTTTTTGGGATTGCCCGATACTTTGGACCTGATGGTCGTTTGTGTCGAGGCCGGGCTGGGGTTGGACCAGGCGATGAGAAAGGTATCAGATGAATTAAATAAAACACATCCCGTAATCGCCGAGGAGTTCAACCTTTCTAACTTGCAATTGCAGATGGGTAGACCCAGGTCAGAGGTTCTACACGAGTTGGGTGTTCGTACGGGCGTCTCCGATGTGAGGGCCTTGGTAGGTGTTTTGATCCAGGCCGATAAGTTCGGTTCGAGTATCGCCCAAGCTTTGCGCGTGCAAAGCGACGCAATGCGCGTACGCAGACGACAAATAGCCGAGGAAAAAGCGGCCAAAACCGCCGTGAAACTCATCTTTCCCTTGGTGATTTTCATTTTTCCAGGCATTTTTGTAATCCTGGTCGGACCGGCCGGTATTTCAATCATGCGCGAAATGGGTGGAAAAATGTAAGTGTCGGCAGGGGATAATGCTCTTCCATAACCCACCAAAGTGAGCCTCGCTGCACAAGGGGGGTAAAGTTTTCCGATTAGGCAAGCTCTTGACCTCGCTGAGTCTCACTACAGCTCTTTCTCAGCCAATCTGATCGCAAGTACCACGACATGGGTCGCCGATAACGATTGAAGGAATATGTATGGGTACCTATTGGGCCCATTCGCGACAAATGTCGGCTACCACGGATTCCCGCTCCGTGTGAAACACAAGCTTATGGGAAGGACCCCGGAAATGACTATTCGAAAAAGTCTTATTGTATTCTCGGTAATAACAGCCACGGCGTGGTTCGTTGTATTCTCCGCAGCCGATGCCGCTCCGTTGAATCCGACACCGGCCACGGAGTATGTCAGCCAAACATCTGTCAACGGACAGGTCACTAACGGGGAAGTGATTGTTGACAACGGCTGTGTCCAGCAAGAATGCGTCGAGTCGGGCGGCGCCTTCGGCTTCCTTCACGACAACTTTATTACGCGGTTATGCTATGATATTTCGAAAGACTTTAAACGTAATAACTGCTGGCCTCGGCCGTTTATATGGGCCGATCGACAGGCTGTTCGAGAGCCTTTCGTGATTATGGTACGTAAGGGTTGGCAAAGAGAGAACACCTTGGGCGAATATCACTTCGATCCAGTGACCGGCAAGCTCAATGAAGCCGGCCGTCGCCGTGTGCATTGGATTGTCAATCAGGGAATCCCCGAGCGACATGCAATCTTTGTACATAAAGCAATGCATCCGGAAATGACGCTCGCCCGCGTCGATTCAGTGCAACAATGGGCCGCGCAAATAGTTCCAAAGGGTGAACTACCTCCAGTGTTAGAAACGAACCTTCCTGCTCCAGGTCGGCCTGCCGAGGAAGTTGATAGAATCAGGGTGGATTATCTCAAATCTATGCCCGCACCACGGCTGCCGATGATCGAAAACTATAGCGGGGACAGCGATTCTCCAAAATAGACGGAGTACTTGCTGAATAATAATCTGACAGGATGCTAGGCTGCCTTTGTCTAATAACTGGACTTACCCACTATAGCTTGACCAGGATTATGACGATTTGCAAAACCGTCAAAATCCCCCCAAATCCTCAATTCGATTTCAGCGGTCTACCCTGTGGGGCCGATCAATAAAAAGAGTCTCCATAGCCTAAGGGAGAAATAGGTCTATTGGAGAGTATGAGGCCATCGGGGGGAATTATCAGGGAGGGAATCCTGTGAATAAATCAATAGCTGCAATCCTGACTGCTGTGATGCTGATAGTATTGGGTGTTTCGACATCGCAACTGCAGGCAGAAGAGAAAAGCGGTTTCTCGAAGATGATCGGATCGTTCAATTCGAGTATCAAAAGCGGATTCTCGAAAGTAACCAAGACCATTTCGCCCAAACCATCTCCTCCCGCGCCCTCGGACGCCATATCTTTGCAGGTCAAAGCCAAGCCCAGTGCCAAGCTGTACGTAAGCGCGGCCAATATGCATGCCGCCAACGGCGATCTGAAAGAAGCGGAAGAAATGTATAAAAGGGCGCTGACAGTTTCGTCCGATAGCGCCGACGCCTTGATGGGCTATGCCATGCTCAAGGATAAGATGGGTTCGTACAAAGATGCAGTGGCGATGTACGATAAGGCGGTCAAGACGCATCCTCAGAACGCGGCCATGTTCAACGGTCTCGGTCTCTGCCACGCAACACATGGCGATTTAAATCGTGCTTTGTCCGCCCTTGAGGAAGCTGTTAAGCTGGAACCGCGCGAGTTGAAATACCGCAACAACATTGCAATGGTGTTGGTGGAAATGGGGCGTTACGACGACGCATTCGAGCACTTCAAAACACAATACGATAGCTCTGTCGCTCATTATAATCTTGCTTACCTGATTCAGAAACGTGGCGACAAATCCACTGCCCTAAAACATTTTGCGGCCGCGATTGAAAGTAATCCCAACTTCTCAGAAGCGCGCACCTGGTATGAACACCTGGTGACTGCGAAAAACCCAGGCATGCAAAGCCCCACTCGTCAAATGCCCGTCCAACAAGCAACCACTCAACAAATTGGTGTTCCTCAGCAAGCCAATCATTCCAGGGTTTGGTTGCCCAGACAACAGGACACACCCCAACCGTATCAATCCACGGCTCAGCGAGAAGTAACGGCTCAAGAGCAACTCAATGCACTAGGTTCCGCCTCGACGCCCATCCGGACGTCTGCCACGGCAACACCCGCTAATGTCGATCCACGATCAATGGCATTTCGTCCCCGGTCGTCGGATATGACTGTCGGTCGCACTACCGAGACCGCGCGGCAATCGTTCCCTCAACGTCTACCGCCCATTGAACAATCG
>JAFGTN010000333.1 GCA_016934075.1 Pirellulales bacterium | reverse complement strand
CCGCAAGACGGACGCATCAAGCTCAAGGTTTCCGGCCGCGAGGTGGACGTCCGTGTTTCCATGATCCCCATGCTCCACGGCGAAGGTATCGTAATGCGTATCCTCGACAAGGACCGCATGCAGTTTTCCTTGCGTGGCGTGGGTATGGACGAAGGGACATATGACAAGTTCAAGCAGCTGATCACCTTGCCCCACGGTATTATCCTGGTTACAGGCCCCACGGGTTCCGGCAAAACCACAACGCTATATAGCGCGCTGAACGAAATTAAAAACGAAGAGAACAAAATTATCACCACCGAAGATCCAATCGAGTACCAGCTCGAGGGCATCAACCAGATCCAGGTGCATCCCAAGGTCGGATTGACGTTTGCCGCCAGTCTGCGCAGCATTTTACGCCACGACCCGGACATCGTGCTGGTGGGCGAAATCCGCGACCTGGAGACGGCCGAAAACGCCGTGCAGGCCTCATTGACCGGCCACCTGGTCTTCAGCACGCTGCATACAAACGACGCCGCCGGCGCTTTCATGCGCATGGTGGATATGGGTGTCGAACCTTTCCTGGTGGCCAGCACAGTCGAGGGTGTAATGGCACAACGACTGGTGCGAACGCTATGTCCCGAGTGCCGCGAGGCTTACATACCGCGGGCAGAGCAACTGCCACATGATTTCCCACTGTATGAATGTCTCGAACGGGGCGAGCGAATTTATCGGCCGCGCGGTTGCCGCGCATGTCGCGGTAGCGGCTATGCCGGGCGAGTGGGTATTTACGAACTGATGACGGCCGACGACGAGATTAGGCGCCTGGCCGGAGAGAGAACCAGTGCGAACATAGTCAAACGTGCCGCCATGGAAGCCGGCATGATGACCCTGCGACAAAATGGCTGGGAGAAAGTTCGCAACGGCCAGACTTCCGTAGATGAAATCATGCGCGTGACAAAGGCCGACTGAGAAAATCAGGAGATCGTTGTAGGCCGGATTGTAAACCGGCATTCGCATCGTTTTTCCCGTTCATTGCCGGGTTACAACCCGGCCTACTACTGAGAAAATGCCTCAATTCGACTACACAGCTCGAACCGCCGAAGGACAGGATGTCCAAGGCACTATCACGGCCGCAAGCAAGCAGGAAACGCTGCACATCCTTTCCGAGCAGTCGCTCTTTCCCTTGCATGTCGAAGATACGACGCCAACGCAACCATTCTGGAAACCTCGCCCCAGGATCAAACCTTCCCTGGTGGCTTCGAATCTTACGCAGTTGGCCGATCTCTTGAAGAACGGTGTACCGCTGTTGAAATCGCTGGAAATCCTGGCAAAGCAGTCGACACAGCCCGCCATGGCCGAGGTGCTCTGTGATCTTCGCGATAAGGTTGCGGACGGCACCGGGCTGGACGAAGCCATGGCCGAGCATCCCTCGGTTTTCGGAGAGTTGACGGTGAGCATGGTCCGCGCCGGTTCCGAGGGCGCGTTTCTCGAAGACGCCTTGAATCGCACGGCCGGGTTTCTCGAGCTGCAGGAAGAACTCAAGGGCCGCATTGTGGGGGCCATGATGTACCCCGCCTTTTTGGCAACCATGGGCACGGTGGTTACTTTCGTCTTGGTGGTCTTCTTTGTGCCGAAATTTTCGGAACTTTTCGAGCGGCTCGAACGCGACGGTGGCGGGCTGCCGGCGGCAACCGTGATACTGCTGGCCATCAGCGATTTTCTGGGGCGGTTCGGGGCCATTCTGGCCGTGGCGCTGGGTGTGTTGGTCTATTGGGCCTCGACCGCCGTAAAAACAGACCGCGGGCGACTCTTCGCCGACCGCTGGAAATTACGGCTGCCGGTGGTGGGCAAGATCCTGCTGGGTTCGGCCGTATCGCGATTTTGCCGCGTGTTAGGCACACTTTTGGAGAACGGCGTGCCGCTGCTGAAGTCACTGGAAATCAGCAGTGAATCGACGGGAAACGTTGTATTGGCGCAAACAATCCGCGAGTCGGCCGCCAATATTTCCGCCGGCGAAACCCTGGCCAAACCGCTGGCCGCCAGCGGACTGTTGCCGCGATCGGTGATTGCCATGATCAGCGTGGCCGAGGAATCGAACAACCTCGATACGGTGTTGATAAACATCGCCGATGGAATAGACAAGAAAACAAGCCGCCAACTAGACATCATGGTTCGTATGGTCGAACCGGTCATGCTGTTGGTAATGGGGCTGATAATCGGATTCGTTATGGTGGCGCTGTTGCTGCCGGTATTCGATATGAGTTCGGCATTGAGTTGAGGTGTTAGGTATGAGGGGAAAACTTAATCAGCAACTTCTGACACCTCATACCTGACACCTGATACCTTCCCCCAACAAATTCCACACCGGCCGCAAGTGACCGGGCTAAACAGATAAATAATCTCAAGTTTTCAAGGAGAATGAAAATGAATCGCAACCGCAAGCCCAATCGCCGCTCCGCCGGTTTCACGCTTGTCGAGGTCCTGGTCGTAATGGCTATTCTGGTGCTCTTGGCCGGCCTGGTGGCGCCGCGAATCCTGGGTTCGAAAAAGAAGGCCAACATCCAGACCGCGACCACACAGATCGGCAGCTTCAAAAGCGCGTTGGACCGCTACGCGTTGGACATGGACACCTTTCCCACAACCGAGCAAGGACTGCAAGCTCTTATTACCGAGCCCGAAGCCGACGAGGAAAGCGCCGGCGGCGGCAAGAGTAGATGGGACGGTTCGTATCTGAATTCGGACGTGCTCCCCACGGATCCCTGGGGCAATGCATATCAATATGTGTATCCGCCCACACACGGTAAAGGCGATTCGCCCGAGATCTGGTCCTTCGGCCCTGACGGTGAGGACGATACAGAGGATGATATCGTCAGTTGGAAAAAGGTCAGCGAAGACGGCAAGTTCTCCGAAGACGAAAAGTCCAACGACAGCGGGAAATCAGAAGGCAAGTGATAAATAACATAGCCAGCCAATCATGGAAGTTATTTATCAGGCACCGCTAAACTATCATGACAACGCCCACATGTATAACGCCGCAACGTCGAGCTTTCTCACTGATGGAGTTGCTCATCGTCTTGGCCATCCTGGCGGTGATCGTGGGCATGAGCTGGCCGGCTTTGCAAAAACCATGGCATAAAAGCCGGCTGAACAGCGCTGCCAAAAAACTCCAATCCGAATTGGGCCGCGCGCGCGTTGCCGCCATCGAGTCGGGCAGCGTGCAGCAGTTTCGTTACCAGCCGGGTACCCCGCGATTTGCATCCCAGGCGGGCATGACAATCGCCCTGACGTCTGACTCGCGGACCGACCTGGATGCGGCCGTGTCCAGCGATTCGGATCAGCAGTACCTCGACACGATGGAAATGGACAAACTAGTGATCGATGAGTTGCCCAGTGGTGTCATATTTCAAGATCCCAATGCAACCGAGCACGATAATGTATCTAGCGACGAATTTTCCGAAGACCAAACGGTCGACATGTCTTCCGGCGATGAAGGCCAAATGCCGTGGTCGAAACCGATTACTTTCTATCCCAACGGTCGCGTAACAGGTGGACGAATCCGCCTGGCGGACCGACATGGATATTATATCGACGTAACCATGCGGGGCCTGACCGGCACGGCGAAAATCGGTTCGGTTATGCGTCGCGAACTCGCGACAGGTGAAGAAGGATCGGAAGAAGAGCCGTTGCATGAAGAGAGTGGCGAAACGGCCGATCGGTTGGGCGAATCTTTGCCCGTCCCACCCGCGGTACCGGCTCCGCTCGAGCCGCCCGCGCCGTTGAAACCATCTTCCGGTTCGGGAGGTCCGTAACCATGGACGCCGGCGAAAAATGTGTTTTCAAACGCCGTCGCGGTTTCTCCCTGATGGAAATACTCCTGGCCACCGCGCTGTTGATGGGCTGCGTGGTCGTGCTCACAGAGCTGGCCACCATAGGCCGCCACCATATCCAAAAGGCTGAAAAACTGGCCGCCGCGGAGTTGATCTGCCAATCGGCCATGAACGAAATTCTTACCGGTGCCGCGCCCGTCGAAACAGTCGAGCGACGCCCCGTCGACGGCTGCCCAGGCTGGATCATTTCAGTAGAAGTGTTGCCGCTGGACAAACGCCCCGGGTTGGCCGCGTTGGAAATCCGCGTGGGCGAAGATCTTCCCGAGAACGAAAAGGCCACCGAGTTCACGCTTGTCCGCTGGATACCCGATCCCGATATGCCGGACGATACGGAAGAATTTTCCACTGGAGATGAAGATGCCTCGACCACCGGTGACTCGAGTGTATCGATCGGAGGTGAATCATCATGAGAGATTCTCGCTCCGGCTTCACATTGCTCGAAATTCTCCTGGCTTCGGTACTCGCGGCCGCTCTGCTGTTGACCCTATGGAGTCTGATCGGAACCTATACCTCGCTGTTTTCGACCGGTGATGCCAAAACCGAACAGTCGCAGATTGCTCGTTCACTGTTGCAGCAAATGACCGACGATCTCTCAAGCGCTATTCAAGATACGGCCGTGCGGGCTCGTTTGCAAACTAAAGAAACAGCGACCGCGCGAGACGAAGTGAATGACAATACACAGGAAAACACCGTACGGCGCTTCGGCTTGTATGGCACTCGAGACGAGTTGCGAATCGACGTTCTGCAAATCGTGCCGCTAGAGGTAAGCCTTGCCGCTTATCGCGCGGACGAAGAGAATGGACCGGAAACACTTGCGGCGGACGAGCCTCGCCGCCGCGCGCCCGAACTACGCACGGTTCGCTATAAGTTTAATAAACGCCGCGAACTGGGTGAATTGGAATCACTCGACGAGATGTCCTTCAGAGATGAAACCTCCGTCGAAATGGAAGAAACGCTTCTGGGACTGGTTCGCGAAGAGATGGATTTCGAAACCCGTTCCTCCCCGGCAACCATGAATCGCCTTGTCGGGTGGCTTTCGGAGCGTTCCACAGGCATCACGAAATCCGAGCAAGATACCTTTAAGCAGTTTGACGAAGTCGGCGGCGAAGAAACCGAGTCCGACATCGACGCCCGTATCGACAGCGGCGCGGTGCTTTGGGTGCCCGAGGTTGTGGGCCTGGAGTTCCGCTACTTCGATGGTTCCGGTTGGACGAGCCAGTGGGACAGCATCAAGCGGAAATCGCTGCCCGTGGCCGTTGAGATCCGCCTGGAAATCGAATCGCTTGATCCACGCGCCGTGCGCCGTCGCGCCGCGGCCAAAGCCGCCGGTGAAACGCTCGAAGAAGGGATGGAATTCGTGGGAGCCGCGGGTGATGCGGGCGACGAAGAGCGGATTTCAACCGAAGAAATTCGCCTTGAAAACGAGCAGGAGGCTAACTTGGAAGTT
>JAFGTN010000332.1 GCA_016934075.1 Pirellulales bacterium | reverse complement strand
CGGCGGGTACGTTGGCTTCGGCCTGTTTCAACTCTTTAACGCCCGGCTCGCCCGCCAAATTTTTCGCTTCAGTTGCTTTCTGACGCTTCGCGTTGGCGATGTTCTTGGCGTCGGCGTATTCCTTGTCGGCCTTTTGCATGGCGAGCTTAATGGGTGCAACCGCGGCTTCAGCCTCCTTGGCGGCCTTCTTGGCCGCCTCGTAGTCGGCCCTTGCCTTGGTCTCTGCATCCGCTGCGAGCGAAAAAGAGGCTGACGACGCCAGCATGAACAAAACAAGTGCAATCGTTTTTGTCTTCATCAAGAGTCACCTCAAATCTTGGCAGAGTTCGACATAGGCTTTCCAGCTTGACCGGGAGAAGCAATGTCTTCCCGGAAACCAACATGCATCAGGTTCCTCACATCGTACTTGGCGCAGACGCGAGTTCCCTGGTTCGTATCCAGCCAAGCCGCCGGCGCTGCTTGTTGTTAGGATACGCAAAACCGTCCTCTTATGGATCGCTTTCCGAGTGGTATGCCCAAATTTTGGCAGGACTGACAGATCTAGGCAGGATGAATAGATCTCGGCAGGTAACCGCTCTCAAACTACTCTCGGAACCGCTCATTCAACCGGGCTCTTCCGTTTCCGGATGCTAACTCCCGGAAACTTGAGTGTCTGGCATGTTAATATCCAGGGACCATCCCAGGCTATTACTTCTAGCTTGAACATTAAGACCGGCATTGTCAACGGACTGATAGCTAGGAAATGCCGGATTTCATGGCATGTTTGGACTAAGCTGCTTTGCCGCAAGGTTAGCAACAGCAATTTAATGTTTTATGGCTATGTAGTGTATGTATGAGCTTGGGCAGCAAAATCAGAATTCACTCTTCCTTCAGTGAAAAGATATGACAAATTACATGCTGACGTGACGGATGATCGAGGACATGGTCCTGGCTGGCTTCAGTTCCGTCGCTTTGAAACCACTTTCACAACTTTCCTGCCTGTGTCTCGGCACGCAAACGATCGATCATATCCCGCGTGGCCGCTTCCACGGCATCTTGCCAACGCGCGTCGCCAAAACGCACGGCGTACGGTTCACGTGCATGCGCGAAAATAATCCCCCGCGAGTTGTTCACAATCGCCCCGGTTCCATGTTCGTCGAATGCACCGGCCACGTCAGCCGCCGTGCCGCCTTGGGCCCCGAAGCCCGGTACCAGAATCCAGGAGTGGGGCATGGCCATCCGCAATTCGCTTATCTGTTGCGGGTACGTCGCCCCGACCACGGCTCCCACGCAACCGTATCCACACTCTGCAACCGTTGCGGCAGCCATCCGCTCTACGTGCTCGGCAACATGCCCGTACAGCGGGCGTCCGTCTGCCGACAGGTCCTGAAAATCTCCACCGCCGGGATTCGACGTTTTAACTAAAACAAAGATTCCCGCCGCTCTTTCTTGGGCGACCTCCACAAACGGCTCGAGACTGTCATCGCCCAGATACGGGCTGACAGTCAGCGCATCGCCGCCCCAGGGGCTAAGCTCGCCCGGCCCCAACAGACCGCGAGCGTAGCCCAAGGCGGTCGAACCGATGTCATTCCGTTTGCCGTCAAGGATCACAAGCAGGCCCTTGGAGCCGGCATACTCGACTATTTTTTTCAAAACAGCCATCCCGCAAGGTCCAAGCTGTTCGTAAAAAGCCATCTGCGGTTTCACCGCCGGTACCAGCCCGGCTACAACATCGATAACTCCAAAACAAAACAGTCGGAAAGCCTCGGCCTGTTGCTCGAGCGAAGCGTTTTCGCCATCGGGCAATATTCCAGCGGGCAACGAACCCGCTCGCGGATCGAGCCCCACCAATACCGGATTTCCACAACGTCGTACCGCCGCGTCAAGCCGATCCGAAAAAGCCTCAAGCATAGTCATACCCTTCGTAGGGTGCGTCCGTGACGCACCAAATAAATTCTAATCAAGTTATCAGTAGTCAGTTATCAGTAGTCAGTAGTCTGAAGTCAGTCATCCGTAGCCTCTAATCCACTATTACTGATCACTGAAAACTGACAACTGATAACTAACACCTAAAAACTACCCACCCGGAAACATCTCCAATATCATACTCTCCAACAACTCCATCGGCAGCCCCACCACGTTAGACTCGCTGCCCTCGACCACGTGCACCCAACCGAGTTCGTCCTGATAGCCGAACGAACCGGCCTTGCCGCGCCACTGGCCGCTTGCCAGATATTCCTCGAGTTGAGTGTCCGAAAGATGGTCCATATCGAGGCTGGTGACTTCAATCCGTTGCACCGGTCCGTTGCCGGCTACCGAACCGGCGCCTCCAACCGGCCACAGACACAATCCGCTAAGCACCCGATGTCGACGACCGCTTAGCTTTCCCAGCATTCGACGCGCGTCCTCCTCATCGGCGGGCTTGCCCAAAATCCGCCCGTCGCATTCGGCCACCGTATCGCAACCGATCACCAGTGCGCCGTCTACTCGTCCGGCAACATCAGCCGCCTTGCGATAGGCCAACTCGACCACCAACTCAGCGGGACTCAAATGTTCCGGCACGTTCTGTTCAGCCATTTCCGCGGGCTTGACCACCTCGAAATCGAATCCGGCGGACTCGAGCAGTTGCCGCCGTCGAGGGCTTTGACTACCCAAAATCAACTTCAATCCGGCCTGAGAAACTCGACTACAGAGGGGGTTCATGCTCTACCTGATTTCGCAATAAGATAACGCTATATCCAAGTGGTAGCCGGATTGTAGGGTGGGTCGAGCAAATCATTCCAGTGGTGGGGCTACGGTCGCGAGTCATCTTCACAGTGTGAAATTCGAAATGCTTGAATATTATTTGATTTGTGAGCCCCTCCAATGATTTGCGCGACCTCGACCCACCCTACGTGAATAATCCGGGCTACCAAATCGGTAAAAAGTACAGTCTACCATCTATTCGGAAGCCAACCACCCGCAGTCAAACCTTGTCCGATGGTGGTTGGCCCTGGGGCCAATCAAGACTAAACTGAAGGTTCCCGCAATTTATGTAATTAAGCCAATATGTCGCACACCGCGATGCAAGTAATCTACGAAGACAACCATCTGCTGGCCGTATCCAAGCCGGCCGGCTTGGCCACCATGGGTCTCAGTGATGGGCGAGAAACACTTTTGACTATTGCCAAGGATTACATCAAACAGCGGTACAATAAGCCCGGCAATGTATACTTGGGCGTAGTCAGCCGTCTGGACGCGCCCGTAACCGGCGTGGTATTGCTTGCGCGAACCTCAAAGTCTGCCCGACGTCTTACCGAGCAGTTCCGTGGCCGTTCAGTGGACAAAACATATTGGGCGATAGTCGAAGGCCTGATCGATCCGCCCCAAGCCGAGTGTAGCGACTGGATCGCCCAGGACAAACGGCACCGTCGCATGTGGATTGTTGGGCCATCGGTCGCTGGTGCCAAGCAAGCCCGACTCGAATATCGCCGTCTGGGCACGCTGAAAAAACATACCAGTTTCCTGGAAATAAAGCTCCACACCGGCCGCAAGCATCAAATTCGCTTGCAGCTGGCCGACCGGGAGTACCCCATCCTGGGCGACCGGAAATACGGCAGCCAGCGTCCCTGGCCGACCGGAATCGCCCTGCATGCCAACCGCTTGGAGATAATCCACCCCGTCAAAGGCACCCCCCTGCAACTGGAAGCCCCACTGCCAAAAGCATGGATAGATTTTGGCGTCAATCCGTAGCAGTATGTGCGGACCTATACAAACAGTCCATCCACCGTCTTTTTCGTAACTTATGACTTCTTTCCCAAAGCCGCGAAAAAAGACAGGCGACCCGGTGGACGAGATACCGAAAGTTAGGTTAAAATGCATGTACCACAAAGGAGGATTCTCCCCCAAGGATCCCCACCGGCACTGGTGCAAAGCAAGCAGTTATCCCGATTGAGATCAACTAGCCAGAGTCTAGAGAGTTTCTGAGCTGCTCAGTAAACTCCCCAGCAGTAACAACTTAACCCATTTCGGGGCGTGGCGCAGCCTGGATAGCGCGTCTGACTGGGGGTCAGAAGGTCGGAGGTTCAAATCCTCTCGCCCCGACTAGATTGGACGAAAAGCCGTTCGGCGAGCACGTCGAACGGCTTTCTCCATACAGGGACTAGACTTACGTCGTTTAGAGAAAAGTTCAAACAGGTGATTTCGAGGATTCGCCGCTTAGTGGCATGATCCGCTGTAACCCATTTGTCCATAAGACTTTGTGAAAGTTCAAACGCTTTCACGGCGATGTCTGCATCCTCGTCGTGGGCACGGTTCAACGCCTCGATTTGCAGCGTGATGGTCGCTATCCGATCTCGCAGTTCCGTGCTCTTCGTGGCGTAGGTATCAGCCTCGATTTCGTCCAGGATGCGAAGGTTCAAGAGGCGGTCTTTCTGGCCCTCCAGAAGCGACAATTGCCGCTGTAGTTCTGCCCGCTGTTCCCGCGTGTAGTCCTGCTCCTCGCGGGTCTTGGCTCGGAGCACCCGCAGCACCCAGTCCCGTACCTCTTCATCCTCGATCCTGAGCTTGGCAAACAGCGCCAACATCTGTTGGTCAAGGTCCGCTTCGGTCAATCGGACACGGGGATGGCCCTTCTTGTTGTATTTCGAGCACCTGTAGTAGACATAGTCGCGTTCGCCAGTCTTCGTCTTCTTCGTTTTTCGTTCCCCGGTGACGACATGGCCGCAATGGCTACATCGGATGAGGTCGCCGGCATAGGTCAGTTCATGGGTCCGATACACCTGCCCGCCCAAGAGCACTTGGACTCGATCCCACGTCTCTCGGTCGATCAGCGGCTCATGCTTGCCTGGATACCATTGGCCCTTGTGAAGTATCTCGCCGATGTAGGCACGATCGTGCAACATGGCGTGGACGGTGCTGCGAGGGAAACGATGGCTCGAATCCCGGTAGCTCGTGCCCTCAGCGGCCAACCGCTCGATAATCATGTCCAGCGTGCAACCGTGGTAGGCGAACAGTTCAAAGATGCGCCGGACCTTCGGCG
>JAFGTN010000331.1 GCA_016934075.1 Pirellulales bacterium | reverse complement strand
TGCGCCATGTACGAATCTCCCTGGCACGGCCGTCACGTTCCGGAATGGGACGAGGACCAGGAACGTTTAGCAGAGTGGGTCCACTCCTTGACCATGCCCGCCGGCATCATGTGTTGCAACGATGTACGCGGCCAACAGGTACTCGATGCCTGCCACCGCGTCCACATCGCCGTGCCGGAGGAAATTGCGGTGGTGGGCGTAGATAACGAAAAGGTCCTGTGCAAACTGTGCGATCCTCCGCTTTCGAGCGTGGCCCCCAACCCGGAACGGATCGGCTACGAAGCGGCCGAATTGCTCGATCAGTTAATCAGCGGTAAAAGTCCTGGTAGCGAGGAACGGTTGATTCCGCCCTTATATGTTGTCACACGCCAATCAAGCGATACACTCGGCATAGACGATACGGATGTGGCGTCCGCCCTACGCTTTATCCGCGAGAATGCTTGCGTCGGAGCCACTGTCGAGGATGTCGTTCGGCATGTGGCCATTTCGAGAAGCCAACTGGAGCGGCGTTTCCGCAAGTATCTCAACCACTCTCCCCACACTGAAATCCGGATCGTACAAGTGAAACGGGTGAAGGAGCTATTGATGGACACCGACCTTTCGCTCAGCGCTATTGCCCGACAGGCCGGCTACGTCCACTCGGAATACATGAGCGTGGTTTTCAAACGCCTCACCGGCCAGACTCCCGGAGAATTCCGCAGGGGAAATGTTTCATAACTCTTCAAAGATCTCTCCAGACTCCCGGAGAATTCCGCAGGGGAAATGTTTCATAACTCTTCAAAGATCTCTCTTTTCAGGCTTTTTCCACCTAAAAGGAGTTGTAAAACTGCTTAGAAAACTTTTGCAAGCTTCTGTCCGCCTACCCGAGTGATCCAATCGGCGGCCCAGCGCACGGCTTTTTCGTCGTCGTTGATTGTCAGGAAAACAATGCCTTCTATACGGCCCGCATGGGCCAGTTTCAGGGCCAGTTCGCACTGAAATTCGAGCCGCTCGAGTGATATCTTTTTTCCGCCGCCATAGTCATACAAGTAGAGGCCCAGAATAATCGGTTTGTCGGGGAACAGCTTCTCGCAATGTGCTACGTGCTTCTCGAAATCTCCGAGACGGTCGCTGTGCCATTCCCAGAGGTTGATGATATCGACTTCTTTGAGGTATTCGTTTATATGGGGCCGCTGCAGGCTCATCGTGTAGGTTACACCCCAAATCTTTACCGCCGGATATTTGTCGCTCAGCTCTTCGCGCATGTGGCGGATATGTTCGGGCTTGAAGCCGCGATCCATCTTGCCCGTGCTCATGTCGTCGAGCAACACACCCTCCAGTTGTGGATACTTTTGGGCAAGTCGTCGAATTTGAGCCATGCGTTTCTTATAGACGAACGGCGGGCCGATGCCTTTACCGTCTGGTGTAGTTTCCCAAACCAATCGCGTCGCGGCAGCCACCTGGCGGGTCAGTTCATCGGCCTTGGCGTCGTCGTTGGGCAGACCCATTCCGGCCATGACGATATTCGAAACACCCAGAAGTTTTGCTCGCTGGGCCGGATCGGCACTCGCGAAAGTAGCCAGTGTGTGTGGCCCCGGCTTCGCCAACTCGGGATTGCCCCAGACCCAAATCATGTCGCGGACCGTTGCCGGCTTGGCGACCGTGTCAGCCGCGATAGCCGGAGATTTAACAACACCTAAGCTACAGATAACAATACACACAACTAACAATAAGGCAGACATTCTCATTAACAGAGTCTCCATTTAGGCGTTATAGACTTTTGCCAAGTAGTAGCCGGATTCGCAAGAATTCGGACGCCCAGGTGTTTCACGGTAAATGATCCGAATTCTTGCGAATCCGGCTACAATCAAGGCATACCACACGGAATTGTTACTTTTCTGACTATACATAAATGTACCGGTCTAATCCAACTTGTTGAGATCAACCTCTCTTCGCGTGATCTTGTTTCGATTGGGATAAAGGCGGTTGAGCGCTATCAGCTTGTTACCCACGCGCGTCAGGAATGGACCGGCGTCCACTCCTTTTCCCAACCTGTGTGGTTTCGACCACTTGTTGCCATCGCTGCTGAGCCGCAGAACGCCGTACTGGGCACCTTCGGCCGGAACGTATTGGCGATATGTGAGCACCCACTTGTCGCCGATGCGATAGAACAGCGGCATACGGCCGATATCGCCGAACGGCTTGGGCGCCGTCCACTTCAAGCCGTCTGAGGATTCAGACCAATAGAAACCGTCCCACGCGCCGACCATCTCGTCGGCGCGAATGGCGGCGAAATATCTATCCGGATCCGTCTGAATTACAGCGGCCTCGGTCAGACCCTTGTTGCCGTCGACAGGATGAGGAAATTCGATCGGCTTCGACCATGTCTTACCCTGGTCCTTGCTCCAAACCAACAGCGCGGCGGAACGGATATGCTCGCCCGACTGCGTGACTTCCTCGAAGTATGGACAGTATGCCCAGCGTCCGTCGGACATCTCTGTGATCGGCCCATAGGGATACAGGTGAGGAACATCGATTGGTATGGGCCGCTGCTTTGACCATGTGCGGCCTTCATCCGTGCTGGCAATCCACCCCAGATCCCGCAAACCTTTCCCCCAGCCGCTGCTAACGACCATGACAAGTTTGCCGTCGGCCAGCCGTGTCATATAGCCGTAACCGGATTCGTATGAGATGCGATTGAAAACCCTCCAACTGCGACCGGCGTCACTGCTTTCGGCCAGGCAAAGTTTTTCACCACGTTTCGCGCTGCGGTAAGACATGATTATCTTGCCACCGGCGCCTTCGATCCAAGCCGGCGAGGGTGAGACGCAATCGGGGACGGTATCGGTGAAGGTAACTTCCGCAGCACGAAAACCAACCGTCGGGCAGAAAACAAGCACGATATATACAGCAACACACTTTTGCATACGTCCATGTCTCTTCATTAAGTTCGAATAAAACGAGCCGACAGCAGGGATTGCGTTACGAAGGCCAGCGTTCATCCTTCGGCAGACCGGCTATGAAGTATAAACAGATACATGCAACATCGCCATAAAAAACGGTTCTTGGGGATGCGCAGGTGTGCAAAATTCGGGCTCATTGGCCATGAAGATGTGGTTCGTGTCGGCTTGACTGTTTTTTGTTATCGGGTGTGTTTAAAGTTGTTGATACGGTGGCCATAAACTGTGTTGCATTTTGCGGTTACGGTGATTAAACTTGCTATACGTGAGAAAAGGCGTTGTGTATATTGCGCATTTCGGAGAGCTGGGAATTTCTGTAAGTTGTTTTATGATAGGGAGATACGTTGCGGTACGAGTCCGGACATTACGGCGCTATTTCTTGTTTTCGTAAGCTGTTGCCATAATTGGCTTTCTGTCGATCAGAGAGGGTTAACCTGGGGTTTATAAACCCGGCGCTAACCCCAGGAAACCCGGCGGAAGTTTTGGAGTTTACAGCGGTAATAATCAGAGGAGTGGTTGGCTCCATTCCCTTTGTTCTGAAAACGCACTTTTTGTTGTGGGCATGTGGGCATATCGTGCCACATACGCAAGATTCGGATGAGCCGAATTTTTTTGCAGTTCTATTGACAGGCTCCTCAAGTGGCAATATATTAACACATGGCAACTGATTGCCATTTAGGTTCGAGCGGTCGTTTTAACGCTGTTTCCCTGGCAGGAGGACCCGACATGGGTAAGAAAAAAACGCAGCGGGATCTGGGGCGTCGCGAACGCCAGATCATGGACGCCATCTTTCAACTAGGCGAAGCCTCGGTGGCCCAAGTCCGCGGCCGGCTGCCCGACCCGCCCAGCTACTCGGCCGTGCGGACGATGATCCGGCACCTCGAGAGCAAGGGTCTCTTGCGGCATCGTAGCGAGGGCACCAAATACGTCTACCGTCCCACGCAATCCAAAGAGTCGGTCAGCCGATCGGCCCTGCGGCACTTGATCAAGACGTTCTTCGACAATTCCAGCGCGGATACCGTGGCCGCCATCCTCGACGATAGTGACGGAAAACTTTCGGAAGAAGATCTGGACCGTATCGAACAATTCATTGAAGAGGCTCGAAAGGAGGGCAGATAAGATGAGCGACACTCTATCGCGATTCACCGCGGGCACAAGCGACTCCGTGGCCTTGCTCATGTTGGACACGACTATCAAGGCCACAGTTTTGCTGTTGGCCGCTTTGCTGGCCTCGACCCTGCTATATCGGACATCCGCAGCCGTTAGGCATCGCCTGTGGTGTCTGGTCTTCGCGGGCCTGTTATTATTGCCGGTCCTCACAGCATTGCTTCCCGGTTGGCGCGTGCCGATCCTGCCGTGGGTGCTGCAATCCGAAACGTCACCCACCGCGCCAGTTGTGGAAAATACATCTAACCTTATGGAAAGCGATTATGGGACGCTGGAGGATCCGTCGATCGCTATGCGCGAATCCATTTTCAATAAAATGCCCGGCGACGTCGATTCGTCGTTGCTGGAAACTGAAACTCAAGCAAATTCCAAGCCGTCGGAAGAGATTAATCCACCGACAGTGTCTCATAACGAAATCGATTCAACCGGGGAAACGACGTCAGCCATCTCGTGGCCGCTATTATCGAGCATCGTCTGGCTGCTGGGCGCGTGTATTGCCGCGTTGCCGCTGATTTTAAGCCCACCACGCACGCGACTTCTGGCCCGTGGCGCGCGGGAGATCGAGGATCCCCAGGCCAGCGGATTGTTGCGGGAATTTCGTGAAAAACTGGGGGTCAGGCGAAACGTTCGTCTGCTGGAAACCGACCGTCCGCTGATCCCCATGACCTGGGGCGTATTGCGTCCGGTTTTACTCTTCCCTGTCACATGGCGGAACTGGTCGCCGCAACGGCGTCAATTTGTGCTTCTGCACGAACTGGCCCACGTGAAGCGTCATGACGTGGCTTTTCAACTGCTCGCTCGAACGGTATGCGCGCTCTACTGGTTCCATCCACTGGCATGGTACGCCCTGCGTCGGATGCGCATCGAACGCGAACTGGCCTGTGACGATTGCGTATTGATAGCGGGCCAGCGCCCCTCGGATTATGCCCAGCAGTTGCTGGACATCGCCCGCACGCATCATCTGCCATCCATTCCAACAGCCGTAGCCATGGCGCGGACGAAGCGTCTGGAAAGCCGAGTGCGGGCCGTTTTGGATCAAGCCCGCTCGCGCATGCCGCTGAGCCGGGGTGTGGCGCGTTTCTTCCTCGTTTCGGCGGCTCTTGTGGTGACACTGCTTGCGGTTGTGCAGCCGGCGGCCCGATCTGCGTCGGAAGGAGAAAGCAGCGATGACGTGGCTGAAGCAACTTCTTTGGAACAAGATGTCGATGAAGCAGCATCAAAGTCAGAAGAGTCGCCGATGGATCGCCAAGCCTTGCTCGCTTTGGCACAGCAGAACCAGTTCCAGGACGGCAAGGTGGTAACACTGGAGCCGATCCATGGAACGATCAGCGGACGCGGTGGTCGATCGGTATCCGGAGCGAAGGTTTATCTGCGAGAACACCCGAATAGCTGGCAAAGTTGGGGAAGGAACACGCCCACGGAAACTCGTGATCTGGCCGCCACCGTGTCCAATGACAAGGGACAATTTCGTTTCGAGAATATAAAATCCAAGCCGCTACATATCCTCAGAAAAGACGTTTTGCCCGTCGACGTGATTGTTGTGGCCGAGGGATACGCGGCTGCATGGTGTCGATTGTCACAATGCGAGGCGGCCGATTTCCAACTGAAGCCCGGGGCAAGAGTTCACGGACACATCGTCGACGAAAAGCAAGAACCTGCCAAAGGGACGGCAATCCGCGTACTGCGATTCGTACCGCTCACTGAGATCGCCAACATGGATCTTGCTCAACATGTATATCCTCGCACTGTCGGAAACACGCTGGATCTTGCCTGTGCCGGTTTCCAGATCGCGACAACGGTCGATGAGCAAGGCCGTTTCGAGTTATCCGGATTGCCACAGAATAGCGGGACCGTGCTCGAAGTGAGTGATCCCGGTCACTATCGTGAGGTCATCTACACGACGCCGAATCCCAATCATCCTGTCTGGCGCGAATCAGCCCATTTGTCGATGCCCTCACCGTCGTCCTACTATGTCATACCACCCCATGCCAACTCTCGTTTGTTAGAAGAGGAAAGAAAACGGTCCAGGTTTGGCCTGCGAGAATCGGTTCAAATCAGCCCAATCAAGATAGCATTACACCGCGGTATACGCCTGCGGGTTCGTGTAGTAGACGACGAGACGGGCAATCCGATTTCAGGAGCTCGACTGCCAGAGGCACCGATTTTCACCTATCCAGCTCAAGGTATTACAGACGACACCGGTGTTTACGAGTACACCCAGCTTGAACCGGGAATCTTGTCCTTTCAAATATCACCGCCAGAGGGTTCGAAGTGTTTCGGGGCGAGGGCGAAAATCGAGTTGGCCAAAGAAGATTACGAAACCGAGACTGAAGTACGCCTGCCTCGTGGAGCCGTCGTTGCAGGAAAAGTCATCGACCGGAAAACGGGGCGTGGCATTCCCGGCGCGCGGGTGTATTATGTTGCAAAAACCGGAAACACCACAGCGGTGTCTGTCAAGACGGACCAGCAGGGACGGTTCCATATCGTGGGGCAGCCGGGTGAAGGTCAGTTGATTCTCTATTCGGCAGTGCCTGGTTACGAAACTCCCATAAGTTCCGGCAGCATTCTTGAAGCTCCCCAGCGGTTCAAGAGAAGCGTCAATGTTACACCTGATGCGCCCCAGACCGACATCGTCTTCGAGCTTGTCCCGGATGTTCTTTTCCACGGCCGAACGCTTGACCGGCAAGGCAAGCCGGTTGGCGGCGTGAAGATAACCGGGAAGATACCCCGCGGCGACAATTCGTATATGCCGTTGGAGCAACAAAGCGACGGCCGGGGGCGCTATGTCCTTACGGGATTCTACGCCGATGTCCTGCAGAAACGCCGGCCGAAGATCCCCATCCTCTTCCAGGATGAATCCCGCGGGCTGGTGACTCGAGTTACCTTCACTTCGCCGACGGACGGCAGCAAACTGATCGAGCGCGACATTCAACTGCAGCCGGCGGGCATTGTCACGGGCCGTGTAATCAACAAACAAACGGACAAACCTATTGTCGGCGCCAGTGTCAGCGTCCATCTCTGGACCGATACCGGCGGTCAGTACATCGGAGGCACAAAGACAGATCAGCAGGGACGATACACGTATCGCCTGCTTGTTCCCGACGCGGAACACACGGTGGAAATTCGCGCGAAAGGATACGTGATCTCGGACGGTAGATCTGCCTTCTCCAAGCACTTCGTTGTGAAGGCCGGCGAAACCCGCACCATGCCCGATATCCAGATGACGCAAAAGGCTGTCGCCGAATCGACGGCCGATATTCCCAAGGCCGAGCCTCCGAAGGTTGACGGGCTTTCCTCCGGGAAGGCCCTGGAGTTGCTGCTTTCCCGATTTCAAGAAGATCGGAAAGCCTATCGCAAGCGACTCGATGAGACAACCGACCGCAACGAAAAAAAGAAGATAGTCGCCCGCCTGGAACCAACCGGAGCCTATTCTCGATCATTCATGAACTTGGCCAACGATAATATCGACAGCGACGTCGAACTCAAGTCGTTGATCTGGATCTGCAAGGCAAGTGTCGTTGCCGGCACCGACTCCACCGATCTGTACCGCCGAAAAAAGGAGGCGACCCGCCGCTTGTTAGAGAAATATATCGACCGAAAAGAAATTGTCGATTGTCTTGGCAACCTAGTCTATCGCTCTGGCAAGCCACTGGAAACGGCGCAATTGTTGATGGATAAGTCTCCCCACCGAGAAGTCAAGGGGCGTGCTTGTTTGCTTGCCGCCCAAGTATTCGAGCAAGACATTGACTCAGCCTATCGTTCAGGGGAACAGCCTTCAGAGAAGGCTCGTGGGCAGGCCATCAAGTTCTACCGCCAAGTAATTTCCGACTATGCCGACATTTCCCAATGGCGACACGGCACGATTGGCGAGCAGGCTGAGAAGGCCCTCAACCAACTGGAGAACCTATGGATCGGCCAGAAAGCCCCCGACATTATCGGCAGGGATCTCGACGGCAAGCCAATGAAGCTCTCCGATTATCGAGGCAAGATAGTAGTCCTTGCATTTACGTGTCAGATAGAGTGGTGGTCCGGATTGGCAAGGACCATAGAAGAATTCAATAACGACGATCAGGTCGTTGTTCTCGGCGTCTATGCTGGACCTGATCGCGAGGCGGCGCGCAAGGCAGCGGCAAAACACAACATTCCTTGGCGTATCTGGTTCGATGGTCCCGATGAGCAAGGTCCAATCGTCAGCGCATGGAACAACACCAGTTGGCCCAACACACATGTCATCGATCAGAAAGACGTCATCCGCTACCGAAATGTGGATAGAAACCGACTCCGCACCGCCATTGAAACATTGTGGCCGGAGCCGGAAGGATAGCATCCTTTCATGTTTCTTGCGTGATCGTAGAAATTAGGTTCCGGATGGCAATTCGACTGTCGACGTGATAACTGCCCGGCATACGGCGTCGGTCAGTGTGTGATTTTGCAGTTGGGTGTTGCTTCCCGGAGCTTCTTGACACCTGTACTTCGGCGCATTCTAATAGAAATCTCCGCTTGACGACCAGCACGCATTCCTCATCCCTTGAAACACACCAATACCTTTTCTCCACCCGAGAATATTGCTTTACTCTCAACCCTTGATCTTTCGTAAAGGTAATAAACGAATGCAACAGAATTTGGTATTGCGATTTCTGACCGCCGGCTTAATCTCGGTATTGATGCCCGCTTTCTCCGACGCCGCCGACGCCCGGGTTCGGCTTGTCGAAAAAGGCCAGGCACGGGCGGTCGTTGTAACCGCCGATGTGCCGACTAAGAACATGTTTTGAAATGGGCGCCACGTCGGACCGTTACGCACGTTTCTAGAAGACGATTCGCCGGCTACTTTTTCCGAATAAACTCAACTGCGAAAGTTTGCCTTTGCACGGCCTGAAAATAGTTCCCCACCAGTGCATCGCGTTTCGGGTCATAAGTCAGGGTATAATTCGAGCCTGGGTAGTTGATGTCACGCAGTTCCAGAAAAACCTCCACGGAATCAGCCTTCTTGGTGGCCTTAGCCTCAGAGACGTTGATAGGGTTGGGATTAAAATAGCCGGCGTCCAATGTACCATCGGCAGCAACCAAACGGATTTGGATCACATAACCACCGTCCGTCCTGATCCAGCTACCCACCAGTTTATCAAACGCACCATCAGTTTTCGCTGTAGCAGTTTTTTTGTCTGCCGTAGCGTCGGCCGGAGCAGGTTGCTTTGCTTCCGGGGGTGCTTCATCCTTTATAGGTCGCTTATCGACCGGGGGCGGCTCAGCCGGGGCGGATTCCTTCTTCTTGCATCCACCTGTGCAAATAAGTCCCACGGCAAGAAAAACAAGGATAATTCCCGACTTGATAGTCCATGCCTTGCGCATTGTCTGATTCCTTTAATGATAAGCGTTGCTCAACCAATGTAATTTACGTTCTCCTGCATGAGTACAAGTATAGAAACATTC
>JAFGTN010000330.1 GCA_016934075.1 Pirellulales bacterium | reverse complement strand
TTTTTATTACTGTCCTTCGCGGCGAAGCCCGCCGCAATTGAGCAAGGATGGCGATGGTCGCGGCAGCCGACCGCATGAGCCCGCGGCGCTTTGCGATTACGCCGCCTGCACGGGTGACGGCATTGACGCCATGACACAATGGGATTACGAAACACTTGAAGCGGATGGAGTGTTCATTATCGGAAATGCCAATTGGCCTCCATGCCAGGGAGTCGATCCTGATTTCCTATACGACGGCGTGGTGTACTATGCCGTCAAAATCAGAGATATCACCGACGGCACAAGCAACACGATTCTTGTGGGGGAGAAATACATACCCGCCGGAGGCTTCGGCCTGATCTCCAACTACGATAATTCGATCTACAATGGGGACAACTTCCTCACCTCGTGCCGATTTGCCGGCACCGGCCATGAATTGGCGCGAAACGTCGACGAACCCATTAACGCCAATTTCGGCAGCGTACACCCGGGCGTTTGTCAGTTTGTTTTCGCCGATGGCAGCGTTCACGCCGTGAAAACCGAAGTCGATGCCACGATCCTCGACATGATGGCCAATCGGCACGATGGACAGAAGATTCCCTGGGACGCTTTGCAATAACCATCTTTTATTATATACACAGGAACAGACTCCATGAGATTTCGAGCAATTTTCCATGCAATATTATGCACAGCCATTGTGTTGACAGCAGCCATGTCTTCTGCCGATGGGAATAACGCACCTCATAATCTGGGCGCGAACAAATATCTTTTCCTCGACGATTTCATGATCGCAGAAAAGTCGAACGTAAAACTCGTCGTCAATCCGCCGCAGCGAAAAGAACTCGTAATAATTGCCGACAAACCCTGGGAACGCGGCGGCATCACGTCTTATTGCAATGTTTTCTGGGATCCCAATTACAAGCAATACCGTCTCTACTATGTTCCCGTCGACCTGGGGTCGGATCCCATCTTCCGCCTGGCATTGGCGACTTCCAAAGACGGTATCCACTGGCAAAAACCCAACTTAGGCGCGGTCGAATGGAAAGGTTCAAAGGAAAACAACATCGTCATCGACGGGCAGCGAGAGGGTACGGTAATTATTGATCCTAACGCTACGCCGGATCGTCGCTATGCTTACGTATCCAGCCATCCGAGCATAAAAACGCGGCTCTTCACTTCGCCCGATGGTATCAACTGGACCATGCAACCAAAAATGTTGTCGGACCACCACAGCGACAGCCAGATTTCCACGTTCTGGGATGACCAACTGAAGAAATATGTGCATTTCTTCAAAAAATCTACACCGGAATTAATGCGATGTACGGCGCGGGTGGAAGTCGACAAAATCGACGATACTTGGCCGGCGCATGATCCCATTGTGCTCTCTCGCGACGACCTGGACCCGCCCAGAATGGACCTCTACACAAATTCCGCGGAAAAATATCGGCTGGCCGAAAATGCTTACCTGGCCTTCCCGACTCCATATTATCACTACAATTACAGTTCTCGCAAATACCTCAATGCTCCCACACTGGCCATAGGCGGCAAGACAAACGATGGCACCATCGAAACTCAATTGGCAACCAGCCGCGATGGGAAGAAGTGGATCCGCTACCGCACTCCCTACGTGCCTCTCTATCACCACGAAGAATTGGATCTGCGGCTTACCATGATTTTCCCGGGCATCATTTATCACGAAACGCACATCGATCAGTATTTCGGCGGATATGCCTTTACTCACGGCGACACTCAAGCCCGCTTGCGGCTGAAGGGGCGCGAATTAGGCGGAATATTCCGGGTGCAACAGCGCATTGACGGTTTCATTTCGGCCGACTTCGATTATCAGGGCGGGGTGCTGGTCACCGAACCATTTGTGTTCGCGGGCGACAAGTTGGTGCTCAACATAAATACTTCGGCATCGGGTGAAGCCCGAGTTGGAATTCTCGATGCCAAAGGCAACACAATTGCCGGACATGTCGTTGCCGATTGCCAATTTATCAACGGCGATTATCTGGGCAAAGTCGTCACATGGGATAAGGGCAGCGACGTATCGGACCTGGCCGGAAAGCCCATACGCTTGCGTTTTGAAATGCGTGGGACTAAGCTATATGCTTTCCAGTTTAAGCCGGCTGCAAAGTCAGCTAAAAAGTAGCAAGGTAGGTGAATGTGGAGGAAAGTGGTAGGGCGAAGCTCCTGCTGAGCCGAGATGATCTTTTGACTCAGCAGGAGCTTCGCCCTACCATAAGAGTTTTTGGTAATTGATTATGACAAATTTCGAACAAATCATTTCCGAACAAGAAGGCCGGCCCATATTGGGAATGGCAGTGCATCGATACAATCCGGACTTCTTGGAAATGATGGCCATGTTCGGCTTCAAGGCCGTGTGGATCGAGATGGAACACGGGCTGTTGCGATTCGATCAGGCCGCCGACCTGTGTCGCATTGCCTCCGGGCTTGGGCTTCTGAGTATGATCCGTATTCCCGTTGCCCGGCGCGATACGGTTTCTTATGCGTCTGAGTGTGGGCCTGACATGATCGATGTACCCATGGTCGAGTCGGCCCAGACGGCGCGAGATCTCGTCCATTTTGCCAAATATCCGCCGCAAGGTCGGCGCGGTTTTTATTGCAGTTCCAGGGCCGAAGGCTTTGCCATAAACGAATCGCTACAAGACATTCCGCAACGAGTCAACAGCGAACTTGCCCTGGCCGTACAGATAGAATCACAAGCGGGTTTCGAGCACGTCGAAGAAATCTGTTCCGTGCCGGGGATAGACGCGATTTTCGTGGGACGTGGCGACCTGTCGCTGGATTTGGGAGTGCCGGGAGAGATCGATCATCCGGAAGTGTCTCGTATCACAGAGGAAATAATGAGGATCGCTAAATTAAACGGTAAACGTATAATCATTCCAGGCTCTCCAAATTCCGCGGCACATTGGAAGGCCAAGGGAGCAGACCTCTTGTTCCTCGCCAGCGACACGTCTTGCATGACCGCCGGGCTTCGAGGCAATCTCGACGCCGTGATGCAGTCGTACGAACAAGCCGCATCAAATCACAATCATCCAGGGAAATAGACGGTATGAAAATCGTAAGTATAGTACCCCTTCTGGTCGACCGATATCTTTTTGTCCGCGTCGAAACCGACAGCGGTATCATCGGATACGGAGAATCGGGCACGTGGGGGTTTCTGGAAGCATCGGCGCAAGCCATCGAGACCTTTAAGAGATATCTCATCGGCCGGAATCCCTTGCAGATCGAGCACCATTGGCAATACTTGTATCGCTGGACCCATTTCCGCGGAGCGGCGATCATGGGCGCACTCAGCGCTATTGATATCGCCCTGTGGGACATCGCCGGCAAGCATTTCGATGTACCCTGCTGTCAACTCCTGGGCGGCAAATGCCGCGATCGACTGCGCACATATTGCCATGTCCTATCGGAAACGAAAGAAGAGCTCCTGCAAGGTTGTGTCGAAGCCAAGGAAAAAGGCTTTACGGCCATCGGACACCTGACGCCCTTCGTCGACGCGCCCCGCGAGATTCCCTTATTCGAAACCCACGCCTGCAAGATGGGCGATGCAATCGATACGGTACGACAGTATCGCGAGGCGGTTGGCACCGATGTGGACCTTTGCATCGAGATCCACCGTCAGCTTACTCCCGCCGAGGCCATAGTCCTGGCACGCGGCATCGAACCCTATCACCCCCTCTTTTATGAAGATCCTACCTTGCCCGACAATCTCGATGCCATGCAGGAGATCGCCACGAAAATCCATGTTCCCATTGCCACGGGCGAGCGAATCCACACTATCCACGAATTCGAAATGTTGTTATCGCGCGGAGCCGTACAATACGTCCGGCCCGACGTATGTCTTTGCGGCGGGCTTACGCACGCCAAGAAAATCGCCGCGCTGGCCGAAGCACGCTATGTGCAAGTCGTGCCGCATAATCCTCTAGGGCCGATCAGCACGGCCGCCTGTGCTCAGTTGGCCGCATGCATTCCCAATTTCGCACTCTTGGAATATCCCAGCCTCGACTGGCGGACGCAAGGCGGATTCAAGGAAGCCACGGGCGACCAGCCGCTTAAAGCGGGCGAACGACCAAAATCGGAAAAAGACATCGTCAAACAGCCTTTGCTCGTTGAAGACGGATTCCTCGTCGTCTCGGATCGGCCTGGTATCGGCGTGGAATTACGGGAAGACATCGGGGAAAGATGCCCCTATCGGCCGCGCGAAGTGAGAACCCGCTTGCATATTGACGGATCCGTGGTTGACCAATAAGGAGCACACCCCATGAATTCAATTGTTCATAACGCCGGCACGCTACATCCTGCCACGAATCCGGCGGATCGGGAATTGATTGATTTTCCCAGCCGTCTGTGGATCAATGGGCGCTGGGTAGACGCCGAATCGGGCAAGACTTTTGCCGTGGAAAATCCGGCCAATGGACAGATCGTCGGTAATGCTCCGTTTGCCGCCGCACCCGAAACAACAGCAGCAGTCGAAGCGGCAGTCGAAGCGATGAACGGTTGGCGTCGCAAATCGCCTATCGAACGGGCCGGATATCTGACGCGAATTCATGACCTGCTGATGGAATACCGCGAGTCCCTGGCCTTGTTGAGAATGCGCGAACAGGGGGGCACGCTGGAAGGCTGCCGAGCGGCCGTCGACTACGCCGCCGGGTTTTTTAAGTGGTTTGCCGAAGAGGCGCCCCGCATCTACGGCCGTACTATCCCGCATCCAGATCCCGCGCGAAGAGTGAGAATCGAGTATTATCCCATCGGCGTGGTGGGTGCACTTGGACCATGGAACGGTCCTTTGAGTTCGGTGTCCAAGAAATTGGCGGCCGCCTTGGCAGCCGGTTGTACTTTTGTTTTCAAACCGGCAACGCTCACACCGCTCAGTGCCTTTGCTTTGGCATGGATCACCGATCAAGCAGGCTTGCCGCCGGGCGTATTCAATGTCGTCAGCGGCGACACCAAGGCCATTGGTCAAGTGTTGCTGAATCACGAGAAGGTACGCTTGATCGCCATGACCGGATCGACGGAAGTGGGACAATACGTGGCACACGAGGCAGGTAAGCAGATCAAACGCCTCGCACTCGAACTGGGCGGTAACGCCCCATTTATCATCTGCGCCGATGCAGACCTTGATCAGGCGGCCGAAGATCTCGTATGGCTCAAAACAATATACTCCGGTCAGGTTTGCGTCACGGCCAATCGCCTGCTGGTCGAACGTAGTATATATGAACCGTTTGTCGAACGTATTTGTACACTGCTTGCGAAACACAAAGTCGGCATGCCCGACGATCCGCAAACAACCATCGGGCCCATGATATGCCCCGATGAAGTGACGAGAATCAAAAACCTTGTTGACGAATCGCTCGCCGCCGGCGCCATAATCCGCTTTCAATTACCCATGCCTGTCGATATCCCGGCCGATCGATTCTACCCGCCCACAATATTGGATAACGTACGCCCGAATATGCGAATTTGCAACGAGGAGATATTCGGCCCGGTTTTGCCAGTGTTGCCCTTCGATAATGACGCTGAAGTCATCCGCCACGAATGTGACGAAAACACCACCTATGGATTGGCAGCATACGTCTATACCCAAAGCATGTCGAGAGCCCAGTTGTACGCCGACGAGTTGGACGTAGGGATTTTGGGAATCAACGATCCCCGACCGATTACGCCCGCAACCCCCTTCGGCGGCACCAAACTCAGTGGAATCGGTCGCGAAGGCGGCAGCGAAGGCATCATGGAATACTTGGAAGCCCGCCTTATCGGAATGCGTTTTTAAGCAATAACCGTACGCCGGGTTTGACAGCCACAATTGGATTTATCCGACCGGTTTTGATATACTGTCCACGTGAAATGAATCCCACGTATAAAGGACTTTTATCACCCTAGGCTGCTTCATCCCAATCCGATCCCTCTACCGAATAAGGCCCGTCATATGTACACTCCCTTCCAAAGCCATCAATATCACAGTTGTTTGGGAATCACGTTAATCACATTGGCGGCATTTACTACGGCCATGTTAGCCTCTAGCGCCATAGCCGAAGAAAAACGTCCTGCGCAAAAAAAGACCTGGGAACCAAAGTTGTATGGCTTCTGCATGGGCATGCCAGGGCCTAAACGCCGAACGATTGCTGAACAATCCCACATGCTACGCGATCTGGGATTCGACGGGGCCGGTTATGAACTATGGTTTAACGGCACGCTCGAAAAAAACCTAAAGACGATAGATGACGCCGGGCCTGAAATATATCTGCTGCACACCGGGATTAACCTTAAAGCTGACGGACTGCCGTACGATGCTCGTCTTCCCGATGCGATTCGCAAGCTCAAGGGGCGACCATGTACCCTTTGTGTATTGTTGCGAGGTTATCCACCCGGCGATCCCAGAGGACAACAGCGGGCGGTGGAAATTCTGCGCGAATTGGGCGACCTGTCCGCTGCCTCGGGTATACGGCTTTCGATCTACCATCACAAGAGCGACTGGACGGAAAGCCTCTTATTCGCACTTGAAATTGTGAAAAAAGTCAACCACAAAAACGTTGGTGTCAACTTCAATTTGTGCCACTGGTTGATGGTTGACGGCGACAAGGACTATAAACCTGTTCTGCGAGATAATTCCGACAAGATCTTTGCCGTGACCATCAACGGCGCTAAAGTCGGTTCGAAAACCTGGACTAACGGATTGATCCAGCCCCTGGACAAGGGCGACTTCGATAATCGCGAATTGCTGGCCACGCTCCGCGAGATCGGCTACGGCGGCCCCATCGGATTGATGTGCTACGGCATACCCGGCGATGCGAAGGATTGTTTGCAGCGATCGATGCTGGTCTGGAAGACATGGAAGGCCGACTGGCTGAACGACAATTGATAGTTCATAAATAATCCGAGTTATCCGGCGAGAAGTCCAAAAAACATATCTTCTTTTACAATAAGTATTTAGGGCAATATTTTAGTGATGTTCACATTGTTCATTGAACATTCAGTTGACAACACGCTAAGAATTGCTAAAATACGTTCATTTGTTCATTAGGCTCGGTATATTAGTACAGTTATCAATATGGCAGCTACCATTCGCGATGTAGCCACGGCCGCTGAAGTTTCGGTTGGTACTGTTTCGCGTGTAATCAACGGTCACCCGGCCGTATCGGGTGAAATCGTCGGCCGCGTGCTCGACGCCATTGAGACACTCAAATACCACCCTCGCCAACGAAAGGCCTCGAACCAGGCGCTAAATCCATTGGAGCGGATGAACGTGATGCTCATACTATTGGGCATGGACCGCTCACTGGTGTCGTTGCCGGTGGTGGCCTCGGCCATCCACGGCGTAGAGGCGGCGTTGGCCGAAGCGCGGGCTAATCTGCTTTTTTCCGACTTACCCGATGTGAGACGTTTGCCCGAAGCAATAGCCCAGAACCGGGTCGACGCGGTGATTCTCAAAGGCGCGCTGCAGGGCGATCTGGCCGGGGCTACCGATCCCGTCTTGGCCGGCAAGTTGCGCAGTCTTCCGGCAGTTTGGGTTTTAGGACGCCCCGAGGGCTTTTTCGGCGACGTGGTTCAAGTCGACGATATGATCGTCGGCCGCATGGCCGCCGAATACTTGGTCTCCAAGGGTCACCGGCGTCTGGCGTTCATCAGTGTGAAGCCATCGCAAGTAACCTTGATGCGACGGCAAGCAAGTTTCATGTTTTTTGCCCAGCAGGCGGGCGCATCGGTTCAGGCCTACCTGGGCGACCAGCAGCAATGGCAGTTTCCTTCCAGGGCCGTGGATGAAGTTGAAGATGTGCAAGCATTGCTGGACAGGCTATTGAACGAGCCAAAGCGTCCCACGGCGGTTTTTGCCCCGGATGACAGCGTGGGAGCCATGCTCTATGGGGCACTTGCGCGGCGCGGCTTGCAGGCAGGTCGCGACCTGAGTCTGATTTCATGCAACAACGACAAACCGCTGCTGACGGGTTTGTATCCTTCGGTGACAACAATCGACGTCCACGCGGAAGAAATCGGCCGTCGGGCAGTCGACCAGTTGGCCTGGCGCTGGTCGCGTCCCGGACGACCCTATCAAGATGTGGGCATCGAACCGAATCTGGTTGAAGGTGAGTCGGTTATGCAAATATAAATTGGGCTTTTGCAGAATTGCGAGTCCAGGGTACTTAGATATAAATTGGCGGCTCAGCCGGCAATTTATATCTAAACGACACGGGAGAAGCGAGATGACACAAAGCACACGCAGAACATTTATAAAACAAAGCGGCACGGTCGCCGCCACGACGTTGGCACTTGCAACTTCGCCGATGAGGGCTTACGGTGCCAATGAACGGGTCACGGTAGGCGTGATCGGTTGTGGCGGACAGGGCAATGCACACTTGCGTTCTTTCGCGGCGGCCCCCGCGGCCGAGATCGTCTGCGTCTGCGATCCCGACGACCGACGGCGCCGCGCGGCCCGAGAAAAAAGTGGCGTTAAATGCGACGTGGTCGATCTTCGTCACATCCTCGACAACAAATCGATCGACGCGATTTCCATCGCCACGCCCGACCACTGGCACGCTCCGGCGGCGATTTTGGCCTGCGAGGCCGGCAAGCACATATATGTTGAAAAAACCTGCACGCACAACATCCGCGAAGGCCGTCTTTTGACCGAAGCGGCGCGTCGCAATAAATGTGTCGTTCAACAGGGCACCCAATGTCGTAGCGCGCCGTTTATGATCGAAGCCATGAAACGTCTTCGCGACGGGATTATCGGTGATGTACTCGCCGCCAAGGCCTGGAACATCCAACGCAGATCCGATATCGGCCACGCCAAGCCCTCAAACCCGCCGCCGGGTCTCGACTATGACATGTGGGTGGGACCGGCTCCAATGGTACCCTACCAGGATAACCGCCTGCACGGCAACTGGCACTGGTGGTACAATTTCGGCACCGGCGGGATCGGCAACGACGGCGTACACGACTTGGATTACGCGGTCTGGGGACTTGGCGTAGATGTGCACCCATCGGGCGTGTTCGGACCGGGCGGCATGTATGTCGCCCGCGGCGATCAAGAGTTTCCCGACACGCAGACGGTCGTATTCGAGTATCCCGGAGACGGCAAGGCCGGCAACCGCCGTATGCTGACCTACGAACAGCGACTCTGGTCGACGAATTACCCCTACAACGTCGACAGCGGCGTCGAGTTCTACGGCACAAAGGGCCAACTTTTCCTCAGCCGTCGCGCCAAGGCCCAGCTTCTGGGTGAGCGAAACAAACGGCTCGACGCGGATCTGCCCTTGCGGGCGCCCGATGTCACCGATCACGTCAACGACTTCGTCGATGCCGTCCGCCACTCGCGTCGCCCCAATGCCGACATAGAAATCGCGAATCGCACGGCCATGCTGGTTCACACAGGCAACATCGCCACTAGAGTGGGGCGCTCATTGCGTTTCGATTCCAAACAAGAAATTTTTGTGGGCGACGATGAGGCGAATAAATTCATTACGGGCGCATATCGCAAAGGTCATTGGGCGGTGCCTAAGGGTGTGTAGATGATAGGTGTTAGCCTGGTCGCCTGCGACCGGTCGAGTGAAACACCAAAGCTTACAATAACGCCAATCCCGTCGCAGGCGACGGGGCTAACATCGATGCAACTTTATTTATCAAAAATATCATGCAATATCGATCCCTCGGCAGAACCGGAATCCGCGTTTCCGTTCTGGCCTTTGGTGCCGGGCCGGTGCCCGCGGTGATGACGGGCCAAGAATCGGGCGTCCAACTGGCCGTGGTCGATAGCGCCGTGCGGGCCGGCATCAATTGGTTCGACACATCCGCCACCTATGGTAATGGGCGTTCGGAAACGAGCCTCGGTGCCGCATTACAGGAACTTGGTGTTGCCGAAAAAGTACACGTCGCCACCAAAGTCCGACTGATGCCCGATCAACTCCACGACATAGGGCGGCATGTCCGCGAATCGTTCGCGGGCTCTCTCGCGCGACTGCGGCTCGAACGGATTACGCTGCTACAACTTCACAACTCCATCACGGACCGTCGCGGTGACGAACCGACTTCGCTCACACCCGACGATGTGCTCGGTCCCGGCGGCGTACTCGAAGCTTTCAAACAACTGCAGGCGGATGGACTTGTGGATTACCTGGGAATCACCGGGATCGGGCAATCACGTCCGCTGAGCGAGGTTATCGGTTCGGGCCAGTTCGACACCATGCAAACTCCCTTCAATATTTTGAATCCCAGTGCCGGACAAACGATGCCCGAAGAATTCACTGAAACCGACTACGGCAACATCCTGTCCGAGTGCGATCGTCAAAATATGGGCACATTTGCCATTCGCGTTTTTGCGGGCGGTGCCCTGGCTGGCAACCCACCCAGCGGACATACGCTGACCACGAAGTTCTTTCCTTTGGACCTTTACCGCCGCGACCAAGAGCGTACTAGGCGGTTGTGCGAAAAGCTCCCCCCCGACATGGACCTCAAACAGGCGGCCGTTCGTTTTGCCGCTAGCCATCCGCATATCACTTCGACCATTATAGGTTTCGGCGATCCCTCGCACATCGACGAGGCTGTTTCCCATATGGAATGCGGTGGCTTGTCCCATGAACTGTATGAGGAACTAATCAGGACTTCATTGGACCTGGCTTCCGATTCCACAACTCCATCAACTGCCGAGAATTAAATGTCCTCGAAACAACCCAACGCCGCTACATCATTGCAGCCGCCCGAGATATCCTTGGGTGGTCAGGTGCTTGTACTGGTAAGCGCTTTCCTGGGCTGGATGTTCGCCGGCATGGTCATGGTCCTGATCCCGCTGGCTGGTCGTTCGGCCGCCATTTCATTTTTGGGACCGGGGCAAGAGGCGGAAGTGGGAAACTGGTTCTCGCGCTATATCTGTGCCTTTCTCCTCGGAGCTGCCACCGGCGGATTGCTGTTCGGCTGGCTGGGTGACCGCGTCGGGCGGGCCAAGGCTATGGGATGGAGCATCCTCTGCTACTCCATAGTAACCGGATTGACCTACTTCGTCACCTCGCCCGAACAGTTGCTCGTCTTGCGGTTCGTGGCTTGTCTTGGCGTCGGCGGTATGTGGCCCAATGGAGTTTCACTGGCTTCGGAGGCCTGGTCCAACGTTTCGCGACCGGTCCTGGCCGGCTTGATCGGTACTTCGGCCAACTTGGGCTTCATGCTGCTTTCGACGATCGCAATGTTCAAGCCCGTTACTCCTGAAAGCTGGCGCTGGTTGATGTTGGTCTGCGCGATACCGGTGTTCTTGGGGATTGTAGTACTTGTGTTTGTTCCTGAATCGCCGCGCTGGCTGGCCGGACAAATGGCTAAAGCCGGCGACACCGTTGGTAAAAGCAGTTCACCAATCGCCGAAATCTTCCGCCCCCCGCTACTGCGATACACACTCATCGGTATCTGCCTGGGTGCCATACCGCTGTTGGGGAATTGGGGCGGATCCAACTGGCTCGTACCTTGGGCCGGACAGGTCGGCGGACTGAGCGATCCCGCGCTCAAAGCATGGGCTCAGTGGTCCAAGTCGGGCGGCGCGGTTGTCGGCAGCCTCCTGGGCGGATGGTTGGCCAGTCGCTTCGGACGACGTACAACCTATTTCTCCATCAGTCTCGCCGCACTGTGCACGGCCATGTATGGATTCTGGTTCCTCTCCCCACTTGACCGATCATTCCTGCCTTGGGCCTGCGTGCTGGGCTTCTTCGCCACTGTGTACTTCGGATGGCTGCCGCTATACCTGCCCGAACTATTTCCCACCCGCGTGCGCTCGACTGGAACAGGTGTGACCTTCAACTTCGGTCGCTTCGCCACGGCCGTGGGTGTCCTGGGTGCGGGTCAACTTATGCTTTGGTTCGATGGCAACTATGCCATGGCGGGACGTATTACCTGCATGGTGTATTTCCTCGGAATGATAATAATACTTTTCGCGCCCGACACGTCAAAAAAACAATTAGAAGACTGACGGATTTATTCCAGGAGACAATCGCAATGAACAACATCCACCGCCGAAAGTTCCTACAAATCTCCAAAGATGTTGGGGTGACCATGGCTGCCGCAACATCATTGTTTAGCAACAGCTCCTCTGCCAAAGCCGCGCCCGAAAAACAAAATGCCGCAAAAATCGCAACCTTTACCGAGAGCTTCCAAGACCGCCCCGTCGCAGAAGTCTGCCGTCTCTTCAAGGAAATCGGCCTTGACGGTCTCGACCTCACCGTACGCCCCGGCGGACATATCCATCCCGATAACGTGGAACGTGAACTCCCCGCCGCCGTCGAAGCGGCCCATAAGCACGGCGTCCGGATACTGATTGTCACGTCCGCCATCAGTGACGTAAGCGACTCTGCAAAAAAGGTCTTCGACACAGCCGGCAAGTTGGGTATAAAATATATTCGAGCTTGTTGCTATCGCTACCAGAAGTTGGGCAGTCTGCGCCGTGAACTCAACGATGCACGCGATTCGATCCGCCGCGTGGCCGATCTGGCCGACAAGTATAACGTCCTGCCCTGCATCCATCCGCATTCCGGTTCATACATCCCCTCGCACGGTACAATACTATACGAGTTGATTCGCGACATTCCTCCTGAGCGTATAGGCGTATTCGCCGATACGATGCACATGGTGCTCGAAGGCGGTGCCGACGGCTGGCGGCAAGGCCTTGACTTGTTGGCTCCCTGGCTGGCGCTGGTTGCCGTCAAGAATTTCTATTGGGAAAAGGGACATAGGGATTCCAAGGGCCAACAACGTTGGCGATACAAGGTTTGTCCCATCGCCGACGGTGTGTCGCCTATACCTGAGTTCATCAATGTTCTTAATCAGCTCGATTTCAAGGGCGTTTACTCTCTAAAGAGCGAATACACGGGAAGCGGCAGCTTCAAACACCTGGATAGCACCGCCTGCCTAAAGCAAACCGCTCGAGATCTTGCATCCCTTAAACGTTGCCTACAATAAAATCCTGAAAAGAATAACCATAGCTTTATTGCACTCCATAGAGGGGTAGTAACGTAATTGATAACCTCGACAAATCCTCCAAAATTAGACACTTGACAGAAGAAGGATAAATGTCTATTCTATTAATGTCGACATTTCTGACAGATCTGTCGACTTTGCTGACATGGACCGCACAACGAGGTGACAACGCTTATGCCATCCCTTCCTTCTCCAAAACTCGCGACGCAGAAGGTCGCGCGACATGCCGTGCGCGATTATATTGCCCGACGTATTGCCACCGGACAGTATCAACCGGGTACAAAGCTTGTGCAGAACGGAATTGCCCAGGAATTGGGTGTTTCTCGCGCCGTGGTACGTGAAGCGATTTTCGAGCTGCTGGGAATGGGCCTGGTCGAAACAAACGATAACCGTGGCGCGGTAGTTACCGAGTTCAATATGGCGCGTTTGTTAGAATGCTACGAATTGCGAGAGATCCTTGAAGGCCTGGCCGCGAGAAGATGCTGCGATCGCATCACGGTCAAACAACTCCGTGAATTGCATGATCTGATCGACGAGATCCACCGCTTGCACGTTGACGGCGACCACGAACAAAGCGCGCGCCTCGATCGAAAATTTCACCTGGCTCTAACTCGCATTGCCGACAACCGACTGGTAGAAAAGCTTAGCGGCACTTATGCCGTATTAGGCAAAGTCGTCACCATCCGCCACGCCGATCCCGAACAAACCTACACCGAGCATCAGGCCATCCTCAACCACATACAGTCAGGCAACCACCAAGCGGCCGAAAACGCTGCTCGCCTGCACGTTCACAAGGCCTATCAGGCGATTCAACAACGGCCGCCGGAGGAACTGGGCTTACAGTGGATTGCTTAATCCCTACCGTAAATACACAATCATATTAACCAATTGGACTTTTGCAAAATTGCGAGTCAAGGGCACTTAGATATAAATTGGCGGCGCAGCCGGCAAATTATATCTAAACGCCGCAGAG
>JAFGTN010000329.1 GCA_016934075.1 Pirellulales bacterium | reverse complement strand
GAAACGCGCAGCCCAGGCAGCGTTCGGTAGCAAGCCCTTCTCGAAGATTCAGCAAGCAGCAGGTGATGAGCCAAGCCAGTTTGTAAAGCCTGGACGAAGTAGAGACGAGTTCTTCCAAGTCTACGGCAGGGCCGTTCGAAAACTTGGGATGATCCCGACGCAGGCAGACTGGAATCACCACAAGATCAAACCAACACCGAGTGCATATACCAGAACGCTGGGCATTCCTTGGAAAGAGTTGCCATACACTTTTCGAGAATGGACAATCGACAAGTCAGAATGGGAAGACGTCGTAGCTATATGTGAGGCTGTTTGTCCACCCCTGGAATACATTGACGACAAGTCATCTGCGATGTCTTGCGGGTATGTTTACCTTATCAAGTCTGGCCGTTTCTACAAAATAGGCAGAACAAACTCGCCTGGTAGACGCGGTTACGAACTCAAACTTCAACTGCCAGAGGAAACCAAGAGACTCCATCTTATCAAGACGGATGACCCTGTGGGTGTGGAAGCTTACTGGCACAACAGATTTAAGCTGAAACGGAAGAACGGCGAGTTTTTTACACTTTCTGCAGATGATGTCAGAGCATTCAAGAGGTGGAAATCTATATTCTAACAGAAGTGGAGCAGACATGAGTCAACGGGAAATGCAGATAGTGGAACTTGCCGATATGACGTCGGGGCAGGAGGCGGATGTTTTTGTGCTTATGACGGCCAAGGAGCAGTTGACCACTCGCGACGGTAAGCCCTATTTCAGGGTGAGTTTCCGAGACGCGCGTCGCGAGGTCAGCTTTCCCATCTGGGGCGATTCTCCGCTGGCGGTGGATTGCCGCGACGCTTGGGTGCCGGGCACGCATTACAAGATACGCGGCACTTATCGTGAGACGGACTACGGCCCGCAGTTGGACATCCGGCGGATTCGCGAGGTTACCGAGGCCGACGCCGACGATGGATTCAGTCCCACAATGTGCATGGCCCATTCGCGATTCGATCCGGAAGCGATGCTGGCCGAGTTGCTGGAACTAGTTCAAAGCCATGTTGAGGATCCCGGCTTAAGGTCGCTGGTGCAGTGGATTTTAAGTGAAAATCACGAAGCCTTGTTGACGATGCCGGCAGCGCGGCGCAACCACCACGCCTATGTGGGCGGGCTATTGGAGCATACGCTGAGCGTGACCAAGACTTGTGTTTATCTGGCCGAGAAGTATGAAGAGCATTATCCCGATATGCATCCGCCGTTGGATAAGAGCATGACGGTTGCGGGTGCCGTGCTGCACGACATCGGTAAGCTGCGGGAACTGGAGCAGAACGCGGCTGCCGCCGAATATACGGCCGCCGGGCATATGGTCGGGCACATGCTCCTGGGTCGCGATATGGTTCGCGAGGCGGCCGCCAAGCTGGAGGACAAGGGAGATGTGTCCGTGGATGCAGAAACGCTATTGCGTTTGGAGCATCTTGTTTTATCTCACCAGCGTCTGCCGGAGTGGGGGTCCCCCAAGCCTCCCATGACGCCCGAGGCCATGATCGTGCACTATGCCGACGACCTGGATGCAAAACTGCACATGATGGTTTCAATTTTGGAAGAGGACAGCGGATCGGGCATGGTGACTTCGACGAAGAACGTTCTACGGCAGCAAGTTTTCAAGGGATTTTCCTGAAAAGCCTATTTCCAGCTATCGTCTTCTTTTGCGATTTCGCCGTTGGAGGTCGAGCCCAAGGCTCTGTAGAGACCCAACTCGATATTGTTACAGATTGTATGGACGGCTCCATCGGCGAAGGCTGACTGGAATACTTCCGGGTGTTCGCTGTTGAAGCAGGCGAAGGGCATTGCTTTGTGTGAAGGTTCCAGTGCGGTCCACATGATTCCGCATCCCATCCAACTGAATGGCTTACCGACGAGGTCGCCGTCGGATGTGCGGCCCATGCCGGTAGCTTCTCCGAACATCATGGTAAAGCTTGTGCCGTCGGTGATATCTCTGATCCTGGTCTTCGAGCGGTTGTAAAAGATGCCGGATTCTTCATCAATCTTTTGATATCCGGCGGAACTGGAAATTTTTCCAACCGTACCGGCACATCCCAGGTAGTTAGTAACACCGAGATATTTGCCTCCGGCATTGGGGAAATATGCAGCCGTGTAGTGAGCTGTTGAACCGTCGAAGTAGATGACGCTTACCGCTATTACATCATCGGCGTTCGCATGCAGGCTTGACGGACATATGAAAGTATCAATTTGCATGTTCGCGGCTTCCCAGGATGAATCCGGCTGCCACCAGGGCGGACCTGGGCGTTCGATGTCGAATAGCGATATATCCGTGGGTGGGATTGGATTGGTCAACATATCGTGAATGTTCTGCTGTTCCAAAAAGGGTAGCATGAAAGCCAATTGACTCACGTACTGAGTGTCGAATGCCGGTTGGCTAGTGATAATCTGCGGCTTGGGGCCAAGCACTCCCGGGGGGAAGCGGCGATTGGAGGCCTCGAAAGAGTGTGCCGCAAGCGCGATTTGCTTGAGATTGTTTGAGCACTGTGAGCGACGGGCAGCTTCGCGAGCCGCCTGCACGGCCGGTAACAATAAGGCAATGAGAATACCGATGATTGCGATAACTACAAGCAATTCGACCAATGTAAAGCCGCGAGAATGCCTGCTGAGGGCATGATGTCGACGCAGATCGCTTATTTTTCGCAGAGTATTCATTATTTATCGGCATGCCCGATTTTCGAGATGATCCTTCTACCGCATTCTATATCATACTGTGGAAATTTGCTAATAAATAACTATTGCCGGGTAGTTTTTAATTGGGGTGGCTGGTCAGTACTGGTTTTGTTAAGATCCCCGCGAAATACACTTTTCATTTCTGAGTAGATGCTCGTCTCAAGGAACTTTGCGAGCATGGAATAGAAGTACAGTACGTTTCAACGTCGCACTTTATGGGGCTTAGATTGTGCCATGGGAAGGCGAAATCCACCGACAATTTGGTTTGCGGCCGTTTTGTGCCTATCGTGTTGTTTGTCGGGCTGTCGATTGCCCGGTACACAGGGCACGATTGCGGATCGTTTGTCGCAGTGTCGCAAGCTTTCTCAGCAGGGGCTGTCGGCTATTGATGCGCGGCGATGGGACGAAGCCGAGCAGTTGATGTCCAAAGCGATAAAAACCTGCCCGGACGATTTAACGGCAAAACGTTATTATGCCGAGGCGCTTTGGAATCGCGGCAAGCAAGCGGCGGCAATCGAACAACTCGAGATCGTGGTCGAACGATCCGCGGATGGTTCCTTGGAGAATGTTCTGGACAATTCCGACGGCGAAATCGGCCCGCGAGTGCGATTGGTCGAGATGCTGCTGGCCGTTGATCGGTTGAAGGAGGCACGCCGACACGCCGAAGCGGCCATCGATATGGCTCCCAATGTGGGTTCTGCGTGGGCGGCGAGGGCGCAGGTTTTGGCTCGAATGGGACTTTTTGAAGAGGCCAGAGCCGATTACCAGCGGGCGCTGGCATATATGCCCGAGGACCGGTCAGTACTACTGGGAATGGCCGAGGTTTATCGCGAATTGAACAAACCGCAGGAGGCCCTGGCTGTATTGAATCGCTTGTCGGATACATATTCCCTGGACAGCGTGCCCAAGGAAGTTATTCATTTGCAAGGCCTGGCGTTGGCTGCACAGGGCCGTTTCTCGGCAGCAGCCGAAAGCTATGAGCGAATTATCGCACTTGAAGGAGCAACGGCCGACAACTATTTCGACTTGGCTGATGCCCATTGGCAGGCCGGTTGTCACGATAAGGCCGTCCAGGCTGCTCGTCAAGCCTTGCTGCTCGATCCCCTTCACGGTCGCAGTCACAAACTCCTGGAACGCATGCAAGCTGGAATGAAGAATCGTTTTGACGGGTTTGTGCGCTGAATGAGGGACTCGTGGGAAAACCGTTGCGTTGCGTCTCCAATGCCGATAAATGCATTGGTTTTTGCTTGCATAGCGATTTCCGACCGTAAAAAAAGTCGTATTTTTTCGATACGATCGCAACAACCGTCACGACCGTTTCGTGTTTGTTTTGTTGGTGAACATTTTTGACGTCAAAAGCTTATATAACATGAGCGAGTTTGCCGTTTGTTTGCAAGCTAAAGTTTAACAGGGTCAGAGAAAACAGGTATTGCCGGCAGGATTATGCCGGTTCGAGGTTTTCACCTCACTAGAAATCAGGAGAAAATGGGATGTCGCAAGTTCTGGATAACAGTGGAGATGTGTTTGTCAATCGCCGCGTTTCAACGGGCCCGAATCCGAATCAGGGTTCCGAACGGCGTCAGTTTACAAATAGTCATGACGGACTTTCACCCGAAGCCCAGGAATTGGCCTTGGCAATCGACGGCTATAAGGCGCGACACCGCCGCCGTTTTATTACCTATGAAGAGATGTTGGCGGTAATAAAGTCGTTGGGCTATCACAAGTAACGCCGTCTCCATGTCGCTCGGTTCGATACCACGACGCTATGAGCCATGGAAGAACGGTGAGCGTAACGTGGCTACGGAGAGCAGACCGAGAGTGTTTGAATTTTCATCGACTACTTCCGCCATACTTTGGCCGGTGCTTTGAAGTTGCGTGATGGCGACTATGCTGGGTTCATCAGCCGCGAAAGTCGGGAGTTTTCGTATCGGCATGCTGTCTTTTTCGTTGGCCAGTCCTAATTCGACCACACGGATGTATCCGGCCAGTCGTCCGGTGTGGGCATCTTCGATGGCGACTTCGGCCAGGCGATAGCGTTTGGCCATGTCGAGAATATCTTGACGTTGCATGTCGGTACGCGCCCTAGGCATACCGCGCAGGGGCACGGCCAGCTTACCAATAGGTTGCAGAGCCCGGGCGAATATACCCTTGGCGAGGCTTTGTTGGGCGGGGCGAAGTATACCCACATCGTGGGCTTCTTGCAGAACGCCACGCAACTCGCGTCTTGCCAATGTGAGCTTTATGCGGTCGGGTGATTCGGCCACCAGTTTGGCGAAAATCTGGTTGAATGCCCACAGCAACAAGCTTACCGGTAGGAAGAGGGCCGTGAAAACGAAGAAGAGCGGTCCGCCCAGACGTAGCAGACGATTTGGCGCTTGCAGAAAGAGATTCTTCGGCAATAATTCTCCGTAGACGAAAAGCAGTGGTGCCAGTACGAGCGGTGCGATCAACTGGGCCACGGCCCCACCATCGACCAGCAGGCCTGTGCCGATGACAATGGCCAGCGATAGCAGATAGTTTGCCAGATTGTTGCCAACCAGCGTGGTTGCAACGAACAACGATGGGCGGTTGGTGAGCCACAGCAGTCCGCGGGAAATGATATCTCCGCTCAGCGCGTCGAGGACCAGCCGGGTTCGTGCCACTCGATAGAATCCGGTTTCCGAGCCGCTGAAAAACGCGCTTAACAGCAATCCCACGGTGCCCAGTCCCAGAACGGTTGTAATCATGACTCGTTCTCCCGGTCCTGTTCGAGCGTGAGCCGGACCACGATTTGACCTCTGCTGGGTACTTCAACGACTTCGAAATGGAACGGCCCCCATTGGCAGGTGTCGCCGGACTGGGGGAATCGTTCGAGGATTTTCTGCACGACGCCGGCCACGGTGATGCTTTTTCCCGGCGGCTGATCGACGCCGAAATGTTTTACAAGTCGTCGCAGGCTGGTCATGCCGGTCACCTGCCAAACGCCGGGCGAATATTCGCGAATGGGCACACGCTTGAGCAAACGTTTGCTACGGCTGGGCGCGTGGCTGAAAATCGTATCGAGGATATCCTCGAAGGTGAGCACGCCTATGGTTTCGCCGTGTTCGTTAACAACCACGGCTACCTGTCGGTCGCGGTTGCGCATGGCTTCGAAGCCCTCGGCCACGTTTGTCGACCAGGGGATGTAAACTACCGGTTCGGCATGGTACTCGAGGTGTTCTGATGGAATACTCGAGAGCGAACGCAGGTCGATGGCAGAGGCCACCTCGTCGCTGTCGGGCTCAGTAACGAGCAGGTAACCGCTGGGAGGCATGTTGCCGCCGAGGTCGGAAAATGAGACGGGCGGGCGGAAGGACATGAACTTTGTGCGTGGTCGCATCAACTCGTCGGCACGGATCTCGCTGAGCGAGACGATGTTTCGCAGCACGTTTTGTTCTTGTTCGAGCAAGGTTGCGTCAGACGTGGAAAGCTGCACGGCCCGCTCCAGGTCACCTACGCGCAGGTACGGCTCGGGTTGAAATTTCGGGAACAAGAGCCGGCGGGAGAGCAGATTGACCATTCGCAGTATGGGCAGAACGGGATCAAGCAGCCGCACCATTGGCGTCAGCGGTACGGCCAGAAAGGCAGCCGCCCCGCGCGGCTTGAGTACACACAAGCTCTTGGGCAACATCTCGCTGAGTATGATGAGCGTGAGCAAACTGGCCAGGGCGAAGGTGGCGGCGGTTGCCGCGTGACCGGTTTGTTCGAGGCGGATACAGATTATCGATGAGATAGTGAAATAGATGAGGTTGGCCAACAAGTTCCAGAACAAGACGGCCGAGAGCAAGCGGTCGGGATCGGTTAGCAGGGCTACGGCCATGCGTTGCGCGCGAGGGCCTTTGGCCATTTTGATGCGGTCTTTGCGGCCCAGGTAAAAGAGTGCCGCTTCGCTGGAAGAAAAGAAGGCCGAACAGAGAACCAGTATACCCATCGCAATCAACCAAGGCGAATATGGCAATAGCTGGTACACGTTTTGCTCCGTTTAGACGATGCGGCTATTCCTCGCCGATTGTTGTTCTGCCTGTCGCTACGTCGAATTCAGATATGGCGGGCACCAACATAGCGGCGGTCATGAATCCGTACGCACCGGCCGTTACCAGGAAAACTGCCAGAGTGTCGTTCATGAGAAAGCTGGTGATCGCATAGAAAGTTAAAAAAGGACTAAGGAACGAGGCGATACCGATGGCCGTGGAAGGATTTCTGGCTCCCAGGGCAACGTACAGTCCAATGCCACCGCCGACGGTGAATGCCAGGAACGGCTGCAGTTGAGCTTGGAACGAGCCGCTGAAAGCGATCATCATCCGCATGCAGGTTGCCACACCCACGAAGAGGAAAAAAAGCGTGCCCAGGCTGGTTGCCACGGCCGTGCGGGAATTGAAATAGTTCATGCCCACATGTACGCCCAGCACGGCCACGAAGACAATCAATACGGCCAGTCCAAGAAGCAGGTAAATGAGATTTTCCAAGCCGATAGCGCCGGCATAGCAGAGATAGATGCAAAGCAGCACGGGCAGCAGGATCATTTCCTTGGTGTTGTAAAAAATACCGCCCAACTTGCCGAAAACAATTTCCTTGGGTGTCAGATCGGTGACCAGCAGCAGGTCTAGCGCCCGGGCGTCGCGCTCACTGGTCAGCGAGGTTACGGCCTGGACGTTGAGCAGGAAAAGGCTCAATAGGAACAAAGGCACCAGTGCCATGGCGCCTTGCGCGCGAGTCATGGTTTGAATGTCGCCTCCGAGCCAGAACAGGCCGGTCAATGCCAGACCGAAAAGCAACAGGTATGCCAGACGGATCACAAGAATCTTGCGGCCGTATGCCCAGGTGCGGATCTCACGCCACACTATGGGATTGTCCCAGACTCGTCGCGTACGCACCGGTTCGGGTGCGGTTTTGGCTTTCTCCTTGGCCTTTTCCACTCTGATGTGGGCGTCTTTTTCGAACAGCACTTCTTCGGCTTCTGCCTGTTCGGCGGCCGTGAGTGGGCGGGCTTCCCGCGAAGGGTTCCAAACCCGCACCATGGCGATGGCGACGACGTTTATTGCTACGGCAGCCAGGACGGAGGTGAGCAGGTAAAGATTAGTCGTTGTGCCCAAAATACCCAAGGCCGGGCTGGGCCGGCTGAATGGCTGCGTGGTTTCGATGATCGCCTGCCAGGGGCTCATGCCGGCGGCCAATTCTTGGGCACTCAGTCCGGCAAAACCGGCTCCGAAGGTGCCTGTGGCCACGATTTCCAATACGGCTATCCAGAGTACGATGATCAGCACGGTGAGGGCCAAGGCCTGGAAGGTCTTCTCTCGCCAAAGCGCCAGCATCGAACCCAGGCTGCCGCAGAAGATGGTTGTCGCCAAAGTTACGGCCAGGGCTTGTCCGACTTGCGTAAAGGACACGCCACCAAGAAGTACGCAGATCATAAACAGTGGGACCGTTGCCAAAAGTAATACCAGCACGTGAAGCAGGCTGGCCAGCAGTTTTCCAAGCACCAGTTCGCTGTTGGTCATGTTCGTCAGCAGCAAGAGAATGAGCGTACGGCGGTCTTTTTCCTGCGAAACGGCACTGGCCGTCAGCAAGCTGGCAAAGAACAATCCCACCACCATCTGCAGCGGGGCCAGGATCTGGAAAAGCATGGTACCGAACCGGGCCAGGTCGCCGATATCGCGGACAACTTGAGTGCCGGTCACCACCAGCCAGGCAACGCTCATCAGTCCCATCAATCCCAGCACATACGAGGCGCGAGCGATATACAGACGAGGTCGCCGTGGGGCGATGGTAAATTCACGGGTGAAGACCGGGCCAACGAGCAAGTTATCTCTCCAGTTCCAGGAGGAAAAGGTGTCAGGAACCATTTGCCGCATACGGCCCTAAGCGTGCTTAGCACAAATGGTTCCTGATACCTTTTCCCATGTGTGCCGTGGTGCGTCGCGGACGCACCCTACAATTAATAATACCATGGCTTTCGGGCGAGGAAGAGGGGGGCGGTGTCGGTCGAGGTGTTAGAGGATCGTTATAGGCAGTTGGCTCTGGCTATCCAGCATTAACCCCACCTTCTGGTGGTAAATGAGAGAAGCTGGTTCGATTGTTTTATTTCCGTTTATAGTTCCGCCTTTAGGCGGCAAAAGCCTTACCAGGGAGATTTAATACCAATTATCGATTGATCCTGCGCTTTTCCGCATGTTTATCCTTCGTGGCTGGTGGCAAGCGCCACGACCGCTCGGTTTTCAAAGGGCGGATAGCAGCTCGGTCACATAGTTGCCCACATCATCCAAAACCTCTTGTCGTGGTTTACTGTTGGCTTCGGCTATGCGTCGCACGATGGCCGAACCGACGATCAGGCCGTCGGCTACCGGGCTTAACATGCGGATGTGTTCCGGGCGGCTGATGCCAAAACCGATGCAGATCGGCAGTTCGGTTTGCTCGCGTAGCCAGGAGACGTTGTCGACGATCTCGGGTGGCAGTTCCGTGCGCTCGCCGGTTATGCCCGTCACCGAGACATAGTAGATGAAGCCGGTGGTTTGATCGGCGATTTGGCGGGCTCGGTCCGGAGTAGTTGTGGGGGTGATGAGTTGAACGAGGCTGAAATCTTCGCGGCGACATATTTCGGCCAACTCGCCAGACTCGTCGGCCGGCAGGTCGGGCACGATGGCCCCGGCAATGCCGGCCGCTTTGGCTGCCTTTACATAGTTTTCCAGTCCCCGGCGGTAAACAATTGAATAGCTGAGCATGGAAACTATCGGGGCGCTGACGTCCGGAGTGACCGTGGATACCATGTCGAAAATCTTTTCCAGCCGGATTTTTTTATCCAGTGCCCTGGAAAACGAGGCCTGAATCACCGGCCCGTCGGCCACGGGATCGCTGTAGGGGATGCCCAGTTCGAACATGCTGGATCCGCGTTCGGCCAAATGTCGCAACACCGCGGCCGTGAAATCCAGATCGGGATCACCGGCGGTTACAAAAGGCATAAAGGCCTTGCGGTTTTCGGATCGGAGGTTTTGGAAAAGGGTATCTATGGCTGACATAAGATTTCACTTATTTGAAAGAAACAACTGGGTACAAAAGGTTTTATAAGGAACAGAAGGCAACAAAGAAAACGAAGGGGGTGGAGTCAATAAGAGAATAAAGGTGAAACATAAAATGATAAAGGAAATAAGTAACAATTTAGTCGAGTGGTGCCATCTATTTGTAGCCGGAGCACGCAAGAATTCGGGAGTGTATATATTCGCGTCAAATGATCCGAATTCTTGCGAACCCGGCTACCACTTGGTAAGAGTCTTACGGAAATTGGAATAATTCCTGGCGACGGATGATAATCATACGTTGTATGGATCCTGACTTTGTTTCCTTGGTTATCTTCTGTAAATACTAAGTGTGAGTTGTTGAGTGTGTTTTTCTGGTTCCAATGTTGGCTCCTGGCAGTATCATCCTTGACAGACCATCTACTAATTTTAGTTCGTGGAAATTTATCAAAAGGCCGACTGGAATATTAAGGAGTTTCATGTAGGTCATTAATTGTGCTTTGTGGAATTGAGATACTTCTTGAACCGCTTTGAGTTCCACCAGTAGGCAATCTTCGATGAGAAGATCAAATTTCAAGATTTCCTCGAACCGTGCACCTTTATACGTGATAAACACCTGTTTCTGGTTAACCGCGGCAATGTTTTGTAGTTGCAACTCCCGGAATAAACACTTTTCGTATATGCTCTCAAGTAATCCACATCCCATGCACCGATGAACTTCAATAGCCGCCCCAATCACCTCCTTGCTAAGCTTATCAGCTTCTTCAAAACGCGGATGCATCGTATCTGCCCTATTGGTAAACAATATGATTTGTAATTGAACAGAAGGAAACGAAGACAACAAAGCGTTTGTATTATGAATAGCGTCTAAAGACCGACAATAATTGTCAACATGAAAATCACTTACAACAATTTACAGCGCTGTCTTTATTTGAGGATCCTCTTACTTTTCTTCTTTGTTTCCTTCGTTATCTTCTGTTGATATTATCTCGTAATGATTTGATTTCTTCCTTCTGTTTTCTATGTGGATTGATCAGAATTCTTCTCCACGGAGCAGCGCGATTTCCGCGGCATCTTTGTCGCCGCGGCCGGAGAGGCAGACGACTACGATTTCATCCGGTGTGCGTTTAGCGGCCATATCGATGGCTCGTGCAACGGCATGCGAGCTTTCCAGTGCCGGGAGTATACCTTCGGTTTTGGCCAGTCGGTCGAAGGCTTCCAAGACCTCGGCGTCTTGTGCTTGTGTGTAGCTTACTCGGCCGACATCTTTCCAGAAGCTGTGTTCGGGACCCGTGCCCGGGTAATCGAGTCCTGCGGAGATGCTGTGCACGTCGGCCGTTTGGCCGTCTTCGTCTTGCATCACATAGCTGAAGCTGCCATGCAGGATGCCGGGTTCACCAAAACACAATGGCGCTGCATGATCACCCAAATTGCTCGAGCGGCCGCCGGCTTCTACGCCCATGAGTTCCACCGACTCGTCTTCGATGAAGGGGTAGAACATGCCTGCCGCGTTGGAACCGCCGCCCACGCAGGCTACGATCAGATCCGGTAGACGGCCTAGTTGTTCGATCGACTGCTCACGCGTTTCGCGGCCGATAACCGATTGGAAATCGCGTACAATTTGTGGAAAGGGGTGTGGTCCCACAACCGATCCCAGACAATAGTGTGTGGAATCGACGCTGCTCATCCAATCGCGAAAGGCCTCGTTGACCGCGTCGCGGAGTGTGCGCGAACCGGTCGTGACCGGTCGTACTTCCGCACCAAGCAGTTTCATGCTGAATACATTAGGTCGTTGGCGTCGGATATCCTCTTCGCCCATGTAGATGACACATTCAAAGCCGAACCTTGCGCAGGCCGTTGCCGTAGCCACGCCGTGCTGGCCGGCACCTGTTTCGGCTATTACGCGGGGCTTCCCCATGCGTAGGGTTAGAAGTGCCTGTCCCAAGGTGTTATTGATTTTATGAGCGCCGGTGTGATTGAGGTCCTCGCGTTTGAGGTAGATTTGTGCACCGCCCACCTGTTTGCTCAATCGTTCGGCATGGTAGAGCGGCGACGGGCGTCCGACGTACTGGTGGTATAACTCGGCGAGTGTCTCGCGAAAATCTTCATCTTGCCGGGCCTTGCTATATTCGTCCGTGAGTTCGTCCAACGCACGGGCAAGCGTTTCGGGCATATAACGACCACCGAACTTGCCAAAACGACCGGCGTCGTTTGGAACCTGACTGACTGATGACATGGTGTTTGTCTCGCTATCGAGTTTGCAGTATTGCTGATTATCTGGCTTTTTGTAGTTTCAAGACTTTTTATTGTGATTTGGACACGCAACATGGTCAAGGGTTCGTTATGGTGATGGTGCTGTCCCCCCCGCAAAACCCGAATCCGGCACATGTTGATTTGCCTGGGGGGGGATTGTGACTTATTTACTACAGGTGGATTTGTGGTGAAGGTATATTGCCAAGTTAAGTTATCGACGTCGAATATTGTCACATGGTGGGAGAAAACACGGAATTGGAATGTGAAACGAATCGCCGTTGCCAGGAGCGATTAGCTTATCAGAAGAGTCAACGAATAGCACCGTTGCGCGGTAATTCGTTGCCTAATCCGGGCGACTTTTTCAAGGTTTGCTGCAACGATCTGACGTCCAAAGGATTTTCCTTTTTTGTCAAAAATCCTCCAGACTTCGACAAGCTGGTTGTGGCGTTGGAATCTCCCGAGAATACGATCTATGTGAACGCCGAAGTTCGGCACCATCGAAAGGTTCTTTATTTTCCGTCAAGCGGGCGAGTTGAAACACTAGATGGTTATGCGCTGTGCGGTGAACATCTCCAATCGATGGAATCGCCGGAGACCTATGAACCCGGCATTCCCATGACACTGGTGGGATGCTGTTTCACGTGGCGTTTTGAGTAGGTTGTTTCTAGTAGGAATCGCTGGAAACTTGCCCCGGCAATATATATGCTACATGGAACTATTGCAGGTGTTTTGGCAGTCTGTTACGATGGCGGCACTTGGATTTTTCCGTTCCCTATATTTCAAAAGGACCGTTCCACATGGAAATTCTGGATTGGGTGGTGATCGCCGGTTATTTTGTTGCCTTGCTGGGGTTGGCCTGGTGGGTAATGGGGAAAAACCGCAACACTTCGGACGACTATTTCCTTGCCGGTCGAAATTTGGGATGGTTAATAATCGGGGCCTCGATTTTTGCTTCCAACATCGGTTCCGAACACCTCGTGGGACTGGCCGGCTCCGGCTGTACGGACGGTGTGGCCATGGCTCATTATGAACTGCACGCCTGGTGCCTGCTGGTGCTTGGCTGGGTGATGGTGCCGTTTTATACCCGCTCGATGGTGTTCACCATGCCGGAATTCATGGAGCGCCGTTTCACTCCCGCCGCCCGGTACATTCTCTCGGTGATTTCGCTGGTGGCCTATGCCTTGACCAAAGTAGCGGTGGGGATTTTCGCCGGCGGTATCGTCTTCAATACTCTGCTGCCGGAAATGTACCTGAATTTGGGCGGACTGGAATTGAACAGCTTTTGGCTGGGATCGATCATCGTCATCGTTCTGACGGGCGTATATACCGTGGTGGGCGGATTACGCGCGGTCGCTTATACCGAAGCGTTGCAGACATTGATTCTCATCGTGGGTTCGATCCTAGTGACGGTTTTCGGCTTGATACAACTGGGCGGTTGGGCCGAGTTGCGGGAGATTTGCGGCTCGGAGATGTTCAACCTCTGGAAACCGCTCGTGCCGGAGGGCGTTGTCGGTACGTGGGCGCCGGTAATCGAACATAACGCGACTGGCGAAATTACCAAGGAAGCCTGGTACTTCAACAGTAATTACCCCTGGGTGGGCATGCTCTTTTGCGCACCGATCATCGGGCTTTGGTACTGGTGTACCGATCAGTATATCGTGCAACGGACACTGGGCGCGGCCAGCGAACGCGAAGCGCGTAGAGGTAGTATTTTCGCGGCGGCTCTGAAATTGTTGCCGGTTTTCATCTTTATTATCCCGGGCATGATCTGTTTCGCCTTGGCGAGCAAGGGCAACGTCGACGCCTTATCGCATCTCGTGGCCGAAGACGGCTCGGTGGTAGCCGAGGAATGCCAGGCGGCGTTTCCGTTGATGGTCAAGCACGCACT
>JAFGTN010000032.1 GCA_016934075.1 Pirellulales bacterium | reverse complement strand
TGCACTTGTCGATCTGGGCGTCGGTGAGGTTCACCAGCGCGAACGGATTGTCGCCGGGAAACAGCGTTTCGGCGAGCGTGGTCATCCAGATGTTCGCCGGCCTGGCCCGGCCATCTCGCTGGGAGGGAAGCCATTTTGAGCGGAGTATGCGCGAGCCCCTGACGGTAACCGTCTCTCCAGGCGACGCTTCGTAGCTGATCATTCGGTCCGGTCCGGTGCCGCCACGTGCCGGGCACACGCGCTCGCGATAGATGCCGGCGTGGATCACAACCCGCTCGCCCGGCTGAAGCATCTGAGCCGCGCGGTTGATAGTCGTGAAAGGTCGTGACTCGGTGCCGGGATTGTCGTCCGATGCCTGGGGATTTGATGCGTCGACGTGGTACGTATGCGCAAACACGATCGGAACTTCCCACGTCTTGAACTCTTCGCCATTCGGCAGATAAACGGGCGGCTCGAGGGACTTCAGGTCAACGGCCCAACCGTTCGAGACGGTGAACAGAATCGGGAGAACGGCCAGCAGGATCGAGTTGGAGTTTCGTCGCATCACGGTTACTCAAAAGGATAGGATTTTTGTTCTTCAGCAACAGAATTGAGTCTATCAGGAGTAATTGTTGATGCAAGGGGATAAGGTTGAGAATCGCCACGAACAAGTATTCGTATTAAAGCCACATCGACTGATTTTCACTACGCACCGTCAGCCGCCTGGAAACTGACTTCCTCGTATGGCTGGATCACGACAAACCCGTCGCCACGGAATTCCATCTGGATAGACTCTCCGCTGCCGCGGCCGAAAAACGTTTTTAGCGAAACATCGGTGCGAAACTCGGGCGTGAGTGAACCCGACCAGGCTACTGTTGCGTTGGGATCAGTGATGATCGGATTGCTGGGCGTTACCCGCAAGGTTAGCGGATCGTAGTGTGTGGTAATGGCGATCATGCCTTGACCTTCGAGCCTGACATTGAAAAGCCCGCCGGCCATCATGCCGGTGATTTTTCGCATAATCTTTATATCCCACTGTATATCCTGCTCGAACGCCAGCAGATCGTTGCCGTTGACATAGATCGACTCGCCCTCGAGGTTCAAGATCGTGACTTTCTTGCCCGTATCGGCCAGATATAAACGGCCGCGTCCCTCGGCCTTGGTGAGCCGCGCGCCTTCGCCGCTAACCGCTTTTTTCAGATACTTTCCAATGCCATGTTCGAGGATTCCCTCCCTCGTGAACTTGATATTGCCCACATAGGCCACCATTGAGCCCATTTTCGTCCAAACCGTGCCGTCGATGTTGATTTCCAGCAAGCGTTCGCTTTCCAATTCGAATAATCCCTCACCGCGGTCTCTTTGAGCCGAGGTTGCTACAAATTCCTCTATCGAATACCTGCTCATCCTTTTTAATTCTCCTTTTTATCCAGTTTAACTAAAACAGCTAAGTACGGCTTATCCTACAGCCATATATTAACCCGAAGCGCAAGCAAAGCTTTACTGTGTTTCCCCTCGCTTGCGCTTCGCACTTAGTATGGTTCATGAATAATTCGGGCGACCATCTTTACTCAATTCGCTCGGTGGGCCATGATATTGGCGGTTAGCAGCCCGTTGAAAAACACAAGTTAGACCTACAACTAATTCAAACAAAGCCGGTTTGCCGGGTTTATTTGAATTTATGGCAAGTGCTTTCGGCAAGGGGGCGTAAGTTCTTCGTAAAGTGGAGGTTATAACTTCGACTATACAATCCACACGCAATGTAAAGCAACCGACGCTGCGCGTCGCTTCCTTTTCATATAGGTCTAACTTGTGTTTTTCAACGGGCGATTGGGGTGGCCTTGCAAGCAGAGAAGCCGCATCACCCCCCCGATAGAAAATATTTCCGGAAAAAAATCACGAAATTTGGGCGATCCACTCTTGATCTACGTAGTGAACACCGATATACTGGTCAGGTGTACAGTTCAGCATTGTTAGCAACTGGTGCTTATCGCTGGCGATATCACCCCAAAGCCAACAAACAAGGGAAGGAAAAGGCCCATGGTAACCACCACAAAATCGAAACCGATAAATAGCATGGCTAAAAAAACAACCGATCGGACCAAGCCCGACGCTAAGTCTACTGCTAAGGCCAAAAAGTCCGTGTCCGAAGCGCTCATGGACGCCAATCCCACGTTGAAAAACACCGTTGCGCAGATCGAGAAGGAGTTCGGCGAAGGGGCTATCATGCCCTTGGGTACAGAACACCCCACCCATATCGCGGGCATTTCCACCGGATGCCTCTCGTTGGACATGGCACTGGGCGGACATGGAGTTCCCAAGGGTCGCATCGTGGAGGTTTTTGGCCCGGAATCCAGCGGCAAGACCACGCTGGCCTTGCACGTTGTGGCCCAGGCGCAACGCAACGGTGGCATCGCTGCCTTTGTCGACGCCGAACATGCGCTCGATCCAAGCTGGGCAAAAAAGCTGGGCGTCGAGTTGGAAACTCTGCTGGTCAGCCAACCGGGCAACGGCGAGGAGGCCATGCAGATTACAGAAATGCTGGTCAAATCCAACGCCGTCGACGTTGTCGTGATCGACTCGGTGGCCGCTCTGGTGCCCAAAAAGGAACTCGAAGGCGAGATGGGCGACTCGCATGTTGGCCTGCAGGCACGTCTTATGAGTCAGGCTATGCGTAAACTGACAGGCGCCATTTCCAAGAGCAAAACGCTCGTGATTTTCATCAATCAGATCCGCGAAAAGATCGGTGTTATGTTCGGCAGCCCCGAAACAACACCCGGCGGACGTGCATTGAAGTTCTACAGCTCCTGCCGTATCGACGTGCGACGTATCGGCCAGCTAAAGGATGGCGAGACCGTGGTCGGTCAACGCGTGCGGGCCAAGGTCGTCAAGAACAAAGTTGCCCCACCCTTCAAGGTGGCCGAATTTGATATGATGCACACCGATGGTATCAGTTACGAGGGCGACATTATCGATTTGGCTATCGAGAAAAAACTAATCACCCGCACCGGCGCATGGTTCCGCTACGGCGATCAGCAATTGGGGCAAGGTCGCGAAAAAGTCCGCACTTATCTGAAAGAAACGCCCGAACTCTGCGAAGAACTTAAAGAGAAGATTTTGGGCGGTGGCGAAACCGAGGAGGAATAACGCCGGAACGATAATTAACAGAAGGAAACGAAGGCAACCAAGGATTTGAATGTGGGGAGGCCCATGTTTTTTATCGGTCTACTTCTACAGCTTTGCAACTTGTAGCACAGCCGCCCTCGGCTGTGGCAGCGGGAGGAAGTACTATCCGCATATAGATTTTCGTGGAATGTGGACTTTGTTTCCTTGATTTCCTTCTGTATTGAATCTCACATGTCTTGCTCTCGCGAATTACCTACTCCCCCCCTTATGTCCGTGATGGGGAGTGTGATATAATTATAGATAATTCGGTTGCGGTCACCCCCCTCCTTCTAACGTCGGAGCAACATGGGCAAAGATGTTCTTCGCGAAGCAAACTTATATTGCAGTTCGGGTCACTTTTACCGGTACAGTTTTTCTTACCGTCGTATGTGGATTCTCGCTTGCGTTGATTCCGCCATCGGCCGTGGCACAAGAACCCAGCGGTTTGCAAGTAGCCGCGGCTATAGAGAGGACGTTGGTTGACGTAATTGCCCAAAATGAAAAGTCGGTGGTGGCGATAGCTCGCGTGCGAAAAGAAGAACCCGTCAAGGATTTTAACATTGAGCTTAAGCCCGATGCCTTTGGCCGACGATTCGCGCCTTTGGGCAAACCTGGTCCAACCGATCCTGATTTCATTCCCAACCAATACGCCTCGGGCGTGATAATTGATCCCGGCGGCCTGATTCTTACGGCTTACCACTCGCTGGGCGAAAATAGCGAATACTTCGTGACCACCTCGGATCGCAATGTCTATCAGGCAAAAGTCCGCGCAGCCGACCCCCGAAGCGATCTGGCTGTGTTGTCCATCGAAGCAAACGGTTTACCGGCTATTCAATTCGGCGACTCTTCGCGATTGAAAAAAGGCTGCATCGTAATCGCCTTGGGCAATCCATACGCAATCGCCCGTGACGGACAGGTCTCGGCCGCCTGGGGCATCGTCGCCAACATGGCCCGCAAGTCACCGCCCACGGATGACTATGACCTGTCGGGCAAGACTACCTTGCACCATTATGGTACGCTGATTCAAACTGACGCAAAGCTGAACTTGGGCACCAGCGGTGGTCCGCTTTTGGACCTGAGCGGTCGCATGGTCGGTCTGGTAACGTCACTTCCACCGGCCACGGGCTACGAGCAGCCGGCCGGATACGCGATCCCCGTCGATAAGACATTCCGCCGCGTCGTCGATACGCTCAAACAAGGTCGCGAGGTGGAATACGGATTTCTGGGTATTCAGCC
>JAFGTN010000328.1 GCA_016934075.1 Pirellulales bacterium | reverse complement strand
CCTGGGAGGGGTCTCGCGGGCCGCTAAGCCTATTTCCTACACCTTAAACAACCCCCTTGGCTGTCCAAAGATTGGGGTCCACCTCAACGACGGTCAAACCAGCCAACAGACCAACAACGAGAATAAAAAAAAGATATTGCCTTCTCATGATTTAGGTTCCTTTTCTTAAAAAGCACAAAAATAAAGCGATAACAGGGCATTGCTGCCCTGCTATCGCATAAAAACCATCAACTCTTTATGGGGATCTTCTTGGGTGCCGCGGACTCCGTCTTCGGAATCGAAATTTTCAGCACACCGTTTTTGTATTGGGCGACTATGTGCTCCGCATCAACGGCTTCACCCAACGGGATGGACCGCTGAAAGCTACCGTAGCGATGCTCTATACGGTGGTATTTTTTCCCTTTCTCCTTTTTTTCGTCGTGTCGTTCACCACTGATCCATAGCGACGAATCTCTGACCTCGACTCCGATATCCTCCGAATTTACACCGGGTAGATCGACGTTCACTTCATACGTTTTCTCTGTTTCCGCGACGGACATGGTAGGTACGAAGTCCATTTCCCCACCCATTTCCTCCCGATCGAACCAGCCTAGCATAGTGCCAAATTCTCGCCCCAACTCGTCAAACAATGTGGGCACGCGCGATCGGTGCGGGATAAGTCCTGTAACCATTGCCTTTCTCCTTCTCAAAAAAGTGTTTTGCGCCCTCAGTCGAACTAAACCTTTCAACAGCCACGAGGACGACCGGTGGCCGAAAGGTATTCTTTTCTATGGGAGTTAAATTCAGGAGTTAATACTCCTTTAATTGTTTGTACCTAAATAGCCCGCATCTTTTTCAATAAAATTTGAAGCACTTGCTTCAGATAAAATGATGACATTCGCCCCCTGATGATCACATTCCTGTCCTCAAATTCCAGTGTTATCTCAACACGATCCTGGAAGTACGGATTATCCTCCAACTTTCTGACAACCAGCGCGCGGAGTAGAACCAACGATTCAATAATGTGCAAAACGTGGACCAATTGGGCTTCTAACGAATCGGCTTCTCGTTTCAAGGATGGATTTCGCGGCGTTGGCGCCGGCTATGAGGTTATATCCCGTCCAGGTAAGGAGCTTGTCAGGATAGTACGCTAAGTCGCGAGTGTAATGCCGATGTGCAAAATCTGGCCAATCAATGGCGATATGGACAGTTTCTGTCCGTTTCGGGGGTTTGATAACTATTGGAGATTCCGGAAAATGTTGTTCGGTCGTGTGGCATTTACAACGAGCTACCTTTCCAACAACTTGGCTCCAAACGCCTCTGGGGCCAAGGATGCGGAATGTTTCCAAACAAGTTGGGCCGCTACATCGGCTGTTTTATTACTGCTCATCATGGGTTTCGCTCGTTTGGCACGAGTTGTGCTTTAATTCAATGTTAGTAGTTCATATTCCCGGATATAAGGAGGATTACAATGAGTGTTTCATTTCATACAGAAGCGGACGGAAGAGTCATTCACGTCCACGCAAACGGAAAGCTGACTAAGCAAGACTACCAGCACTTTGTGCCCGAGTTTGAGAAGTCGATCGAACAGAACGGAAAGATTCGCGTCCTCTTCGAGATGGAAGACTTTCACGGTTGGCAGGCAGGCGCCCTTTGGGAGGATCTCAAGTTCGACCTTAAACACTTCAAGGACATCGAACGGGTTGCCATGGTAGGAGATCGAGCGTGGGAGAAGGGCATGAGTATCTTTTGCAAACCCTTCACGACGGCAAAGGTGCGATACTTCGACCAACGCGATAGTAACCAGGCACAAGAGTGGATAAACGAAGGGATCTTGACAGCGTCAAAGAAGTGCTAGTGAGAATCACTTGGAATAAAATAGTATTCCCTACCCCTATAGACTGGCTAATCTGCTAACTAGCAGCGTCAGGAGGTTCGAAATGTGTAATTCGAATGCTAAAAGCGAGGTAGTTATGGAGGGGTCTAAATGTCAATCCTCTAGGACGGAACCAAAAAAGAAAAATAAACGAAGCCTGTCCATGATCGTGGGTGTTTGCAAAAACGGACATTGGAAACCAACCGAGTCCACCTCTGCAGATGCGGCCGCTCGAGCACTAAATAGACTACTGAATCGTCGCTAATAAAGCCGTAGTCAAGCCTGGTCAAGCGGACCATATTGCACAATGATTTGCACAAGGAGATTAGCCATGAATACCATTTTTAGAAAGCCCTGGAGGCTGCCCTGGTGGCATCGCACCGAACCTGTAAAACATGATCCGGTGGCAGAGAAGTCGCATTCTGATCGTTGGGATGCATTGTTCATCGTGGGCATAATGGTGGTTGTCTTTGCCTTGATAATCACAATCTCCGCAATCAGCGGAACGCCGTCCGGGACTGACACGATCAATCCTTGGATGATGCCGTAAAGCGATATCGAGAATCCCTGAGGAAATATTTTGTGGGAAAAGCAGGGTAGACACGAAGCTCACGAGAAGAGTCAGGCATTGCAACCTCCTTTTTCCGGAATCCGGTAGTCTACCGGAATTTCGAGATCAAATAGGCCGCACTGCCGACCATCGGCAGGTATCGTAAGTTCTTAATTCGGCGTGATTTAGATAAAGTGGAGCGGAGGAGGTTCGAACTCCCGACCTCTGCATTGCGAACGCAGCGCTCTCCCAACTGAGCTACCGCCCCGGCGGTGTTTTCTGCGGCTTATTGAGCAAATGGTGCTTAAGGCTGCCGCAGGGGGGAATACTTGATTTTAGCCTTTTGTCGACTGTTTTGTCAAAAGGGGTTGCGGAGGGCAGAGGTGGTTTTTTGCGATTAGGGTGTCAGTTCCAGGCTCTTTCGGTATGCGCGGCGCTGGTTTTCCTTGCCTAGACGTTCGGTGATGGTTCGCCATTTTACGGCGGCTTCGTGGAGGGATTGTTGCGGGGATTTGCCTTGGGCGAGCGATTGTTGGACGGCTTCGTCCAGGGCCGAGAGGTACTCCGCGCGGCCGGGGATTCTTAATGCGAAAAGCCATTGTTGGCGGTCGAAAATCTTTTCGGCCAGGTCGGCGTAAGCATGGGCCGCATCGGATGACATTTGCGACTCCACCCACTGACGGGGGGAACTTAGTTGCGCGAGGCTGTATAGTGTGGTGTCCGGGCTGCGGCTGCCGACAGGTGGGGTCGGTTCGCGCCCGGATAGCCACACAAGCAGTCGGGCCGCTGCCGAATGGTTTTGTGATTCTTTGACGATCATGCCCATGCGACCGGCGGTGGCCAACAAGGGTACGTGTATTTCGTCGCGCCGATCGCGCCGGCTCCAACGCAATTCGTCGACGTTGTAGACTTCCTGCGAGCCGGGCAACTCGATGGGCGTGCATGTGATGTTGGTTTTATTGTCGTCGTCGCCGAGATTGTCGGCGGCTGTCGGCCAGGTGACGGCCAGGGCGCATTGGCCTTTCCAAAAGGCCTTGCGGGCGGTAGCCGGATCGTGGGTGAGCGGCGCGGAGTCATCACTGCGGGCGTCGACCATCTGCTGCAATGCTCGCACGAACGGTGGGCCGGAAATTAACGGACGCATAGTTTTAATGTCGAACAGAGTCGAATAGTTATCGACGTGTTTGGCCAGCGGCGCTGCTCGGGCCAAGAGCATCACGCCCGCCCAGCCGGGCGCCAGGGGCTCGACGGTTGCGTGCCAGGGTTGATCGGGCGGCGGGGCCAGCTTTCCTAGATTTTTTCGTTCGGCAAGTAATTTCACCAGTCGATCGTATTCGGCCCAGGTTCGCGGAGGCGGTGTGTCAAGATGTTTGAGAATGTCGGTCCGGCAGTAGCAAATCAACACGGGCGAGCCGAATGGTACCGCTATGGGCGAATCGCCCCAGACGGATTCGTGACGACGCTGCAACTCGAAAATGCTCTGCCACTGATCGCGATTTTCATCCAGCACCGTCTTAGGTAGAGGGGCGATAAGATCTCGCTCGGCCAGTTCGCCGATCATGTGTGAGGGGCAGATAATAGCATCGGCATCGATTTTGGATTTTGCCCTAAGGTCCTTCATGCCGATTTCTTCGACGGTCAGCTTCGATCCGGTTTGGGCGAGCCACTCTCCGCGGGTTTGTTTAACGGCGGTGGCGATAGGCTGATCGTCGACGACGAGAATTTTCAGGGCGACGCCTTCCAGACTCGTTTCAGCCGGTTGCGAATCGAGATCCTTTTTCTTTTCCTTACAGCCGGTAATGCAACCGGTTGTTAGGATTAACAAGCAGAGGGCCACGAGCCAAGTCTTACTAATTCTTGAATAAGGCATTTTGCTGTGATAATGCTTATAAATAGGTGGTTGATGTTTTCATCGCCGGGTCACGACCCGGCCTACAATACTTACCCGAAGCGCAAGTAAGGGAAGGATGGTGTGTTGCTTGCCTCTCTCTCCTCGCTTGCGCTTCGGGTTAGTGTTCTATTCTAGTCTTACGTCCTAAGTCTTACGTCTTATTCCTCCAGGATCGTGTCCTCATGTTCGTAGCCGGGGGCACAGCAGCAGAGGAAGCTGAGGACTTCGGTGCCGGTGTTGGTTATCTCGTGTACGGCGCCGGGCTGGATGGCGATTGCGTCGCCGGGCGAGACTGTTTGGGTTTCGTCGCCGATACGCATCTCACCACTTCCGGTAAGGATATAATAGATTTCTTCGGTTTTGAGGTGTCTATGCGGCGCGGTACTGCTGCCGACCGGCAGACGAGCTTCGGCCAGAGTCTGGTTGCGGATGCACGAGTTGCGATGTGCCAAAAGTTCGCGGATTTGTGAGCCGTCTTTGGTTATGAATGGTTCGACTTCGTTTATGTTGACGATGTCCATTTTAAATTACAGTTTTCAGTGGTCAGTTTTCAGTTGTCAGAGTTAGGATTTGAGACATAGGACTTAGGACATAGGACATAGGACGTAGGACTTAAGACTTAAGACTTAAGACATGAGACTACAGACTTCGGGTTTGAAGTTTGTACATCATAGTCGGATTACGATCCGGCCTATGATTCGAACATTGATCATTGAACCTTGAACCTTGATCATTATGCATTGTTAATTCCACCTTCGTCATTCATTCTTCATTCTGATTTCGGCATTCCGCATTCCTATCCTCTGTCCTCTGTCATCTATCCTCTTTTTTCACGTATATGCCCACGACGGCCGGGTGATAGGGGCGTATGTCCCACTCTTGTGCTTTGGGCAGGCGGTCGAAATCGAAACGCGTGTCGGACTCGACGGCGAAGATGCTTTGCGGGGGGGCGGCATCCATCAGGCCGCCGATTAGTTCCAGCAGGTCGTCGGCGCGGTCGACATAGAAATCATATGGCGGTGAGCAGAAAACCACCCAGGGAGTTTTGGGCAACTTGGGACCACGACGGAACCAGATGAAAACATCGGCTGTTATTGTTTCGACCAGCGGCTCGATTTGGAGCGTGGCCACGTTTTCGCGGAGGATCTTGGCTGTGGGGTAATGTTGTTCGGTGATGGTAGCCGCGACGGCGCCGCGGCTGATGGCCTCCAGGCCCAGGGCACCGGTGCCGCCGAAGAGATCGATGGCGTGCTTCCCCTCAATGGCCGGCCCGATGAGGTTGAAAAGCGATTCCCGCACTCGATCTTTCATCGGGCGTACACGCTGATCGCCACCGTAGCGAAGCTTTCGGCCACGGAAATCCCCCCCGATAATCCGCATTCCGACCGGTCGGGCTTGGGCCGCACGCGGGGTGTTGCGGCGGTTCTTCGAAACGCTTTTATGATTCCGGGGTGCCATGTGTGGGTAGTATTCGCGTGTGAAATATGGGCGAGCCTGGGAATTTTTTCGGGCATTGATGCTGTAAGCGAGGGCGACAATCGCAGTTGACACAGATATCGTGTATGATAACGTAGAGGGGATCATGCGGGAAGTACAAGGTAGTGCTCCGGCTTAATGAGCATGCGAGCGCCATTGATCTTCCTTAAATGACATTTCCAACGACTCCTACCCGATGCGGGTTCATGCCCGCGATATCAGAGGTCTTGCGGATTCGCACCGAGTGTATGAATGTTTTCACGCAAGGCACCAACATTCCACTACAAAGGAACCTTCCGATGCTGAGATTCGCTTGTTATGTTCTCACGGCTGTCGTTTTATCGGCGGTCTGTTTGCCGGCCCATGCGCAGGACACCGGTTCGGCCACCAAAGCGGCGCCCGCCAAAGCGGCGGCAGCCCCAGCCGCAGCCCAGCCCGCTGCTGCCCAACCCGCCGCGGCTCAGCCTAAAGGCGGACCGAAGTTGCAGGCATTCGAAAAGGTTTTTGCGAAATGGAAAGAGATCATTACCGAGCTTCAGCAGATTGCCGAGAAGTATGGAGCGGCCAACGCCGATGAACAAGAGAAAATGAAAAAGCGTTACGGCGAACTGGTAGTCGAAGGCCAGAAGATACAGCCGCTGCTTACAAAGGCCGTGGAGGAAGCTTACGAAGAGAATCCCCAGAACAAGCAAATGGAGCAATTCATGCTGGCAACCTGTAACGGCAACGTGGGAATGGACAACTACGAGGAAGCCTACCGCCTGGGCGAAATCCTCATCAAGCATAAGTGCCAAGAAAAGGGCTTGTACGACTGGACGGGGCTTTCGGCACTGATGATCGGCAAGTTCGACGTTGCCGAAAAATATCTAAAAATCGCGGCGGAAAACAAAACTCTGAGCAAAGAGAGCCGTCATTATCTGGGCGATTTTGACTCGTTGAAAAGAGCATGGGCCGATGAGCAGAAGATCCGCGCGGCCGAGGCCAAGGCCAATGACCTGCCGCGTGTGTTGATGAAAATAGGGAGTAATGATGGCCGGCCTAAAGGCGAGATCGAAATCGAACTGTTCGAAAACGAAGCGCCCAAAACCGTGGCCAACTTCATTTCGCTGGTAGATAAAGGATTTTACAACGGGCTGACCTTCCACCGAGTGTTGCCACAGTTCATGGCCCAGGGCGGTTGCCCCGACGGGACCGGAGCGGGTGGACCGGGATATAAGATTCCCTGTGAATGCGGCCAGCCCAACTTCCGCCGCCACTTCCGCGGTACCTTGAGCATGGCCCACGCCGGACCCAATACGGGCGGCTCCCAATTTTTCCTAACCTTTGTGCCCACCAGTTTCCTGGACGGCAAGCACACGGCCTTCGGTCGGGTAATCAAGGGCATGGACATGTTGGCGAAGATCCAGCGACGCAATCCGGAAGACACCCCCCCGTTGCCCAAGCCCGACAAGATTTTGGAGGCCAAGGTCCTACGCAAGCGAGATCACGAGTACAAGCCCACGAAAATGGGCCAATAGTCGCGGCAGCGAGGGGCATGTTTTACAGATGCCAAAAACATAAGCACGGGAGAGTGTATTTGATATGCTCTCCCGTTTTATCTTGGGTATTGGACTTTTGCAAAATTGCGAGTCAAGGGCACTTAGATATAAATTGGCGGCGCAGCCGGCAAATTATATCTAAACGATGCAGAGAT
>JAFGTN010000327.1 GCA_016934075.1 Pirellulales bacterium | reverse complement strand
GTTGGGGCCCAGGAAGCCTTGTTCGTCGACGTCGATGCTGAAAGTGAACGAGTCGCCGGCGTCGAATCCCACGAAACTAAACGACAAAACGGTCCCGCCGTCGGCCACGCTGTGGCTGATGAAATCCACACCGTACGAATCTTCGATCGAGAAGGGCACGTAGCCGAAAGCCCCCTGCTGGGTATCGTCGATGTCGAAGAAGCAGTCGCCGATGGTTAGCCCGTTGAATTCCTTGTCCGTTTCGATGGACAGCTCGGTCAGTTGTGTGCCGGGCATGCCGCCGGAAAAGGTGACCTGGAAGCTGTCACCGCTGCCCAGGTCCTCGCCCGTGGCGTCTTCGTAATAGACGGCGCCGATCTGGATGGGAACGATGTCGACCGCCAGCAGGCGTCGCGGTTCCATCAACTCGAAGCGGCACACGCGCCAAGCATCCGGCTTGCCGCCCTTGCGCATCTCGCGCTTACCTTGTTTGGCACTTTCGCCCAACCGATTAATTCTTTTCAGTAGGCCCACAAATCACCTCCGTGTGATCGCCCGTCGGACAATGTCGCGTCGGGAATGTAATCTTGCCGGAACTGTATTCTCTAAGTAGGGTGCGTCCGCGACACACCCTACGTCTCAAGTCTTATATCCTAAGTCCTATGTCTTAAGTCCTATACCTTTACTGTCTCAATGCTTTCCATGCTTCGTGCTGCGAAACTCGGCTCTCAGGCTGCTGGGGTGACAGGCTCCAAACGCGGACGGTTGTGTCGAAACCGGCAGAAATCAAATGCTTGGTTTGCGGTTCCCAGGCCATGGTTGCCACCGATCCGGTATGACCGATGAGGCGGCTTGTCTCGCTGACATTTTCGGTATCCCAAATACGAATCACGTTATCGCTGCCTCCGGTCGCCAGCCGTTTGGGACCGCAATACACCAGCGATAACACCTTGCCGGGCCGCGTTTCCAACGACGCTACTTGTTTGCCGCCGACAGCATCCCAAAGCAAAACCCGTCGATCATCGCCGCCGCTGGCCAGTTGCTTGCCGTCGGCCGAATAGGCCAAGGTGCGTACGCGGCTGTGGTGACCTGGCAGATCATGGACCAGTTTCCCGTCGGCTGTGTCCCAGATGCGAATCGTGCCCGACCGTCCGGCGGCAGCCAGAAACCGGCCGTCCGGCGAAAAAACAATCGCGCGCACGTCCGCGTCGGGAGCGGTTAACTCGAATTTACTGTTGCCGTTGTCAGTGGTGAGGATATTCACTTTTTCGGAAAACCCGGCCGCGGCCAGCAGTTTGCCGTCGGGACTGAACGTCAAGCAATGTATCGCATGGTTGGGAACCGCTACGGAAAACAGCGGTGTCTCCGAAGATATCTTCCAAAGTCGTATGCGACGGTCGTTTCCGGCTGATGCTAATATCTGTCCGTCGGGACTGAAACTCACACCGCGAACCCAGTCGCCGTGGCTCATCAGACGGCTGACAATTTCGCGGCTTCCGACGTCCCAGAGCCGCACGAGATGATCGTCGCCACCGGTGGCGAGTTGTTTGCCTTTCGTGTCGATGGCGACCGTCGATATCACAGGCACCTTTTGTTCCGGATTTAGCCTGTTGATTTCGGCCAACTCGATGGTCTCAAGAGGTTGCAACTGCGGCACGGTTTGTCCTACCACAGGTAGGGTCGCGGCGAGAAAAACCACGAACAAAATCGATCGCAGTGAATTTCGGAAGCAGGATCTAGACATAATCACCCCCCCGGGCTGTTTATAACCATTATTTTCGCGCGGACTTCGCGTGACCGGCGCGATAGCCTACTTTCACATCGGCCAAATCCCCCGTCCGGCGACATCCGAATTTTCGGTAACTACAGATGAGATAAGGATTAACGGTGAGTTAAGCAAGGGGATTTGAGACATCTTTTCTATCTACAGGAGATTACTTGTAAAATCGAAGCGGATTTCAAGATTCGCGCGTAGCCGACGAATCACATTGCACTGAACCAGAGTCAAAGGTGGCTAGATAAAAAATTCAGTCCATCCGTTTTTTGACTCGCAATATAAATAGTCCAATAAACCCCTCTGTAGATCGTCATCACGGTTTGATTTCAAATGAGGCAACTTGCACCGAATCAGCAGACGATGCTATCCTTACTAAAGCGTTGGTTGTTTCAATTCCGGCCATCATTATCAAGGCTTCCAAGTAAACCTATTTTAACAAGCCGCCAGGGCTACCAGAAGAATAATGAAAACACACCGAGGAATAATTCGTCTGACTACTTTTTTGGCGATTGGTTTGTTCTTGGCTTTGTTGATCGGTTCGGCTTGGGTATATAGTTCGCAGCTTCCCGACCCTGAACATGCCGACCGCGGCGAGTTGATCCGCTGGATGGTCACACGCGACTTGCGGCAGGAATCGCCTCGCACGCGAGAAGTGCTGGCACTGAGGCTGGAAAAAGAATTCGTCGATGTCGATTGGGAGGGGCTTGGCAGTCAGATGTCAACCGAGCATCGCCGCCGGCTTTGGGCGAACTTGCCTCTTATTCTTGAACCTTGGTTCATGCATAAGCTCGAAGACTACAGCAATCGCGACGCGAATGAACGCCAGCAGTGCGTCGACGCCATTATCGACCGCATGACCAAGCTGAGTGGCATGAATTGCCTGCGAGATCAGAGCACAGACCAGTCCGTACCCAAGCTGAAGGAATTGATGTTCGAGCAGATCGAGGTTTGGAAAAAGCGGGCAGATCCCGAAGAAAAGAAGCGAATCGGACAATTTTTCGCCGCGATACAAGCCCGATGGTTAATCCGCAAATTATCCGGCGATACGCCAAGCGCGCGGCATTAGCTCGCGAATGACAGAGCCGCAACGGGACGAGTCCCGCGGCTAACGGTTCAATGAACCGTTAGCGAGGCAGTCTGATCCGCGGTAAGGGATCATCCAAATCTTCACGATCCTCTGAATGCCAGAGCGGTAAACCGTCTTGCACCCTGTCGGCAAGAACTTCCAGTTTATCCTTTGTTCCCGGCATGGCCCCGGTAGCATCGAATTCGTCTTCAGCCACTTCCGTCGGCTCGAATTCCCACAGCCCCAACTTAATAGCTTCCAAAACGGACCTCGGCACTGTTAAGCTCCTTCCTGTCTAGACTCGATCAGATCTAGACCCTACCTGCCCTTTTCCAACTCTCCATACAACGGTCCTACATGACACTAGTATTCGGATTATACTACCAATTGTCAAGGATTTGCCGCTAATGATAGTAATATCGAAGATTTTGGCTATGTTGGGCCCCCTGAACACACTTGCATTCGTGGCAAAGCCACCACTGTTAGCTGGTTTGAAGCCATGCTGCAATTAGCTGAATCGCCTATTCTTCCAGGCTTTACTCGGCGGAATATCCTACCGTTTCTTAGTGATTTCTATTGAAAGCGGCTGGCGACCGTATTTTGTCACCTCCAGTGAGGCTGCTTTCGATTGTGAATCGCGCCGGCATACATGGATTTGCAGGTGAACCCCGCCACATTCGGCGATAATGACGACGGGCGGAGGGCTTGATTTTTCACCGAAAATCTTCTCTGCTAACGGATTAAAACAATCGCCAAGAATAGAAACATTTGAGACTTTTAACGGACTTTTGCAAAATTGCGAGTCAAGGGCACATGTAAAAGAAAGCTCTGCGAAGCGAAGGTTTGTTTTACATTGTCTTGACTGACACTAAGCTTCATTGACAGATCACAAGTGAACATCTCTGCGGCGTTTAGATATAATTTGCCGGCTGC
>JAFGTN010000326.1 GCA_016934075.1 Pirellulales bacterium | reverse complement strand
GTGCGCGGCCAGAATCGCTTTGCTCGCCTTCCTGCAAGGAACCGTAATGTGTGTCGTGTCGGCCAACACTCCTTGCCAATAGTCGACAGCCCGCTTCAGCCATAATTTTGCGTCTTCATTGTCAAAATTGGTCGGGCCATCGATGGGAAAGAAGGGGATGCGGAATGTGGCTGCACGACTTGCCCGCGGGTTTAACGACCAGACAATTTTTTCGTTGTCCGCTCCGGCGGCACCCGTCACATCGGCGGCGAGCTTGGCCTCGGCCTTTCTGTCGGAAATGTTTGTTGCTTTAATCTGAATCCAATTCAGATAGTTTTCACCTTCGGTGGGCCAGTCGAAGGCTTTCTTCCAATCCCGCGCGTTGGGCAAGGGCGTTGCCCAGAGTGTGATGTCGTATCGCACCACGTCATCGGTCGTTGTGAGCAGGACGATGGGAAGCCAACCTTCCAGAAGCGTCTTGGTCTGCTTGCGACTCAATGGTGTCAGGTTTCTCCCCACGCGAATGGTCGCGACACGTTTTTCCGCTAGTATAAGCTTGTTGTCGGGCGTCACCCGCGTACCGTGCTCATAGTCTTTCAAACCGATGACGTTCCAGGAGTTTTCAAAATAGTCGAACGGTTCCTGGGCGTTGCTTGAGGAAACCGCTGCTATCATGACAGTGAGAAAAAGGAATACAACCAGAGACTGATGCCGGCGCATGGGAAAACCTCCGGGATTTGTGTGGATCGATATCAGTGTAGCTTTGTTGCATGGACTCTGTCTAGATACTGAGTGCGTCGAGGATGCACTCTACCTGTTCGTGGAAACAGTAGGTCCCGTTTGCCGGATAGGACCTTATAGTGAAGATAATCTCTGGTTTTCATGTCCTGTCCGGCAGATAGAACCTACTCGGCTGCTAATATTTTAGGGACTCTTTCTAAAAGGATGTTAAATCGTTACCATTACATATCGCATTTATCAAGCGAATGTAATACTATCCCCGCAAAAAGGATCCGATAGGTGGCGAAACGAAGCAAACAAAAGCACATATCCACACCCGAGCCCGACCTTTGGCGAGCTGAGTCCCTCCTGCTTAAACTGTTGAAGATCGCCGGTCCCAGTTGTCACGAGGCCGAAGTGGCCCATTTTGTTACCGGCGAGCTGTGCCGCGCCGGTGTGCCGGCCAGTGCGATCGAAACCGACCAGGCACATCGTCGCAGTCGCTGTCGCGGTGATGTGGGCAACCTCATCTGCCGCCTGCCGGGCACAATTCGCGGGCCGCGACGGCTGTTTATGGCGCACATGGACACGGTGCCGCTGTGTGTCGGCGCCCGCCCGATCAAGAAGGGCGACTACATCGTGCCGGCCGATAAACACACGGCCCTGGGCGCCGACGATCGCGCGGGCGTAGCCGTGGTGCTCTCCACCGTCCTGGAAATCATCCGCCAAAAACTGCCCCATCCTCCGCTAACACTTTTCTTTTCCGTACAGGAAGAACTGGGCTTGTTGGGCACCAATAGCGCCAAGTTCAGCGCGCTGGGAAAACCACGCTTGGCGTTCAACTTCGATGGTGGACCTTGCGAGCAGATAACCATGGGCGCCACGGGCGGATATCGTATGACGGCCGATGTCCACGGCATCGCTTCCCATGCCGGATGCCATCCCGAACGGGGCGTAAGCGCTATCACCATCGCTTCCCTGGCAATCGCCCAACTCCACCACGACGGCTGGTTGGGCAACATCTCCAAACGCAGTAAAACCGGCACGGCCAATGTGGGTGTCATCTCCGGCGGTGACGCCACTAACGTCGTTACGCCCCTGGTACAAATCCGTACCGAAGCACGCAGCCACGATCCGGCTTTCCGAAAGCAGATTGTCGCGGCCATCGAAAAGGCATTTCAGGATGCGGCCACTTCGGTCAAAAACGAGGACGGCCGTTGCGGCTCGGTCGAGTTCGAAGGCCATCTGGACTACGAGTCGTTTCTTCTGGCCGACGACGATCCTTCACTGCTCGCCTGCGAAGCGGCCGTTCGCGACGTGGGCATCACTCCAAAGCGAAAAATCTCCGACGGCGGCCTCGACGCCAACTGGATGAGCGTCCGCCTGGTGCCCACCGTAACCATGGGCGCCGGCCAGATCGAACCCCACACGGTCAACGAGCGAGTCGACCTGCGTGAATTCCGCCAGGTATGCCGGGTGGCATTGCGATTGGCGACTGGACAACATTGATAGTGAAATGCAAGCGTAGACAGAATGACATAACTGTATATTGACAATTCACAAAAATATGATAATATTCGTGAAAATGCAGGAGTCAAAATGTCGCCGCAAACATTATCGGATAAAGTACTTAGCAGGATATATGGCAAGAAGAGGGGTTGGGTATTCACTCCAGTTCACTTTTTGGACTTAGGTAGCGACTCCAGCGTCAGAAAAACCCTCCAGGGACTCTGTGATAGGGGGGTGATAAATCGAATCGCGCGGGGATTGTACACTTATCCGAGAATACATCCGCAGCTTGGCATGCTTACCCCGGCTCCAGATCAGATTGCCCTGGCCTTGGCCGGAAAAGACGATTTACGGATTCAGCCATCCGGTGCCTATGCCGCTAATATTCTGGGCCTTTCCGCACAAGTGCCGGCCAGAATCGTTTTTTTGACCGATGGCACAAACCGCAAAATCAAGGTTGGTCGGCAGGAAATTATCCTCAAGCGAACAACGGCGAAAAACATGGCCACCGCCGGCCGCACAAGTGGCTTGGTGATTCAGGCACTGCGACATCTGGGCAAGGAACACGTCGACGACAAAACAGTCGAAATACTGGCCGGGCGGCTTAGTCCCGAAGATCGTCGTCAACTGATCAAAGACATCCGGCACGCGCCCGCCTGGATTGGTGAGATCTTTCGACGTCTGGCGGAAAGGGATGACTGACCCGTGTACGATTTCGCCGAATTGCCCACCGACGAGCGTCGCTTGTACTTCGAACAGGCCGCGGCACGCATAGGCATGTCACCCTCCAGCATGGAGAAGGACTTTTGGGTATGCTGGGTACTGAAAAGCATTTTCTCCAGCCATGAAACAAGGCAACATCTCGTTTTCAAGGGTGGCACCTCTTTGTCAAAAGTTTATGGAGTAATAGAGCGGTTTTCCGAGGATGTGGATTTGATCCTCGATTGGCGTCTTCTCGGATATGGGGAGAAAGAGGATCCTTATCAGGATCTACCTTCACGTACTCAACAGGACCGCTTCAACCGGGAATTCAATACGAGAGCCGAAAGATACATTGCCGAGAGCCTTTGTCCTCAGTTGCAAAATTTGTTCGGCCGCTGCCGGGAAGTCAACACTGCGATCGACCGGCAAGATCCGCAGACAATAAACGTCCAATATCCCGCAGCTTTTTCGTTTTCTTACCTGCTTCCCATAGTTCGACTTGAGATCGGACCCTTGGCGTCTTACGTGCCCCACGGCTCCTTCACTATCAAACCGTATGTCGCCGATGTCTTCCCTGACGTTTTTGACGATGTGGACTGTCCCGTTGTTGCAATCAAGGCGGAAAGAACTTTTTGGGAAAAGGCCACTATCCTGCATCAGCAGGCTCATCGCAGCGGAGAGATGCCCGCAAGATACTCGCGACATTATTACGACATGCATATGTTGGCGATGAGCGATATTAAATACATTGCCCTAGCAAACCTGCCGCTGCTCGCAGATGTAGTACGGTTCAAAGCTCGCTTCTACAACTGCCCCTGGGCGAAATACAATGAAGCAAGGCCCGGCACATTCAAAATCATTCCGCAAGATGAGCACGTCTCGGCTTTGAGGAAGGATTATCGGGATATGGTGGAAATGTTTTTCGGAGAAGTTCCGGATTTCAATCAAATACTGGAAACTCTCGGCCAATTGGAAATTGAAATCAATCGGTTGTCTTGAGACTGAACATAGCTAACGAAAATCCCTCGGTTTTAAAAACTCTAAGTGCAATTATGAAAAACAACATTGTTGTCATTGGCTCTTCGAACGTCGATTTGATCATGAAAATGGATCATTTGCCCGAAAAGGGTGAAACCGTCACGGATGCCGAGTTCATGCAGGTTTACGGCGGCAAAGGCGCTAACCAGGCAGTTGCCGCCGCCCGCGCTGGAGGTCGGGTTGCCTTTGTCAACTGCGTAGGCGAAGACGCATACACACCCCGGATGGTTGAAAACTATAGAAATGATGGCATTGATACACGATTCGTATTCACGGAAAGGGGCATGACGAGCGGGCATGCCTTGGTTATGATTGGCGATAAAGGCGAGAACTATCTATCTGTAGATCCTGGAGCAAATTACCGATTGACTCCCAAGAGAATTGATGAGGCAATGCCGGTAATTGATGATGCGGCGGTCATTGTCATGCAGTACGAGATTCCGGAAGAGACGATCAAATATGTCATCGACTACGCCAACAAGAAAACCATTCCAGTTTTGTGGAACTTTGCGCCGGCTCGAACATTTGATCTTTCGTATACGTCCAAAATCAATACGCTTGTGGTAAATGAATTGGAGGCTGGTTATCTTGCGCAAATGACGATCGAAACAGAACATGATGTCGAACCAACGGCAAGCAAGTTGTTGAAAGGAGGTATCGAAAACGTCATTATCACGCTGGGACAAAACGGCGCAATATTGGTTAACGGCGACGAGACCGTACGAGTGCCTGCTTTCGAGGTAGATGCGGTTGATACAACTGCCGCTGGTGACACTTTCTGTGGAAGTTTTGCCGTAGCATATGTCGAAGGTAAGTCGTTCAAAGAGGCATTGAGATTTGCCAGTGCTGCCTCCGCGATTTGTGTAACCAGAATGGGTGCCCAGCCATCGGTGCCGAAACGAAAAGAAATTGACCTGTTTCTAGCTGATCGATAGATCGATAGAACGGCAAGGAAGAAATGATTTTCCCAAAACCCACTACTCATTCTTGGCGCACATAGCCCACTGGCCACAATTCGGGCTATCTGTTATCATGGTGTAAAGGGACAATCATTCCCCCCTGCAGCCTTGGCATTGGACCACCATGGCCAGGTTGTAATGTCCCGGCCTAACGAGGAAGATGGAGGATAGGGTAATAATATAATGGCACGTAAAATCCAGAACCGTATACAGTTACGCGAAGAAGCCGAGGCAGCCGAACGTCTTGAAGAGTCGGCACCGAAGAAAAAAAAGAAAAAGGCAAAAGCCACAAAGCGTAAGAGCCGTGCCAAAGTCGTCAAGGAAGTGCGTCTCAAGGCCTTTTGGGGGGTGTTTAATCAATCTCTTCGAAGAGTCGCTCTGTTTGAGTACGACCAGCGTGATGAGGCCGACCAAAAGGCCGAGGCGCTGGGTAAATCGCAAAAAACACCGCATTTTGTACAACTTGTAAAAGAAGTGATCGAAGAATAGTCACCTCTTTTCTAAGTAACTTCTATTAACAGTGCGTGTGATTGCATACGATCGGTCAGATACCCGTTTGCTTAACGGCCGGCCTTTAGTTTGTCGTAAAGCTCTGTTGCATAGCTGTTTACGTCCGTCAGGCACTGCTTGTAAGAAATCCTTTTGTGACTGTACTACCAGTCTTCGCCTGATTTATTGATAGAAAAACCCGTATGGAAGACGCACACTACCGCGCGGCTCGAATTTCTTGTTGCTATAATGCAGTTTTCGCATGGTCTCGGTAGCTTGGCGCGCGGTGGTTGGCTAAACCAAGCTTTGGCGTAATCCCTGGAAGCTGCTAGACTATCCGCGGTAACAATTTATCAGTCGACGCAAAGAATCAAGAAATACGGAATCTGCAGATGGAATTTAAAGACGGACAGACGGTTGGCATCGATCTGGGAACCACCTATTCCACAATTGCCCAACTCAATGAAGAGGGCGCTCCGGTTGCCTTACCCAACGAGGACGAGGAGGTCGAAACTCCCAGCCTTGTGCTTCTCACTGAAAGCCATCACGTGGTTGTCGGTCCAAACCGTATGCGTGCCGCCATGGAAGATCCCAGTAATGTGGTTGAACGCATCAAACGCCGTATGGGCGACACGGATTATCATCGTACCTTCGACGGCAAGGAAATCACGCCAGAATTCCTTTCGGCCTTGATTCTCAAAAAGCTGCGCCAAGACGCCGAGAAGCGAATTGGCAAAATCGGCAACGCCGTGATCACCGTTCCCTATTATTTCAACGATACGCGCCGCAAGGCCACCCAGGATGCCGGCAGAATCGCCGGCTTCAACGTAATCGATATCATTAACGAGCCTACCGCCGCTACGCTCACGTATGCATGGCACCGTGGCGAATTGGGCACCGGCAACACGGCTGATGCCAAGCCGCGATTGGCATTGATTTACGATCTCGGTGGCGGAACGTTCGATGTTACCGTGGTGCGATATACGCCCACGCATTTCCAGGTGCTGGCCACCGATGGCGATGTGCAACTCGGAGGGATCGACTGGAATGACCGTATTCTCAACTACGTTGCCGATGAATTCAAAGCCAAACACGGTATCGATCTGCGCGAGTCGCCCAAAGCCGTTCATATGTTGGGCAACGATTGCGATCTGGCCAAGCTCGACTTGACCGAAGCGGACAAAACCAAAATGATCTGCCGCCACGAAGGTAAAGCCGCTTCGGTGGCCATCACCCGCGATGAGTTCGAGCGTATGACTGCCGACCTTTTGCAGCGCACTGCCGACACTACTCGTTTGGTACTCAGCCAAGCCGGAATTTCCAGTGACGCGCTGGACGCCGTGGTCATGGTCGGTAGCTCGACGCTCATGCCGCAAGTGCCGCGGATGTTGAAGGAAGTCACTGGCATTGAACCATACACGGGCCTTTCGCCCCAAACGGCCGTGGCCCAGGGTGCCGCCATCCACGCCGCCATCCTCGACGCCAAGCACCGCGGCGAGAAGAGTGAACTGGCCGACAAGATTCGCAAAATGCTCAGCACCGTTAAGCAGGAAAATGTCAACTCCCACGGACTGGGGATCGTTGCCGGCAATCCCAAAAGCGGCAAGGATATCAACCATGTGATGATCAAGCGCAATACACGGTTGCCTGTCGAAGTCAGCCAGACCTTTATGACCCGCAACGAAGGTCAAAAACGCGTAAGCGTACAGGTAATCGAAGGCGACGCGCCCGACCCGGCTGCTTGCTCGTTCCTGGGCAAATGCCGCGTGGAAGGGTTGCCCGATAATCTACCCAAGGGTTCGCCCATCGAAGTGACCTACGCCTTTGACGAAGCCGGCCGCATCACGGTCACAGCCCGCGAAAAAACCGGTGGCAAAGAAGCCACAATCAACATCGAACGCCGGGGCGGCCTCGACGAAGGTCAAATCGATGCGTTTACTAAGTTGGCGAATGAGTATAAGGTGGAGTAAGTGCCGAAATGTCGAATGAGGAAGCCAGAATGAAGAATGAATGTCGAAGTACTAATGACGATATTTTTCGACATTCTGCATTTACGCATTCCTAATTCTTTCCTCATTCTGGCTTCCTCATTCGGCATTCCCGTCAAACGTTAATTTCAATCATCCATTTAAGTCAAGCAAGATGACCAAAGAACTAGACGTCTACCGCGAATGGCTGGGCATTAAGGAAACGGCGCGGCCGCTGGATCACTATCAGATTCTTCGTTTGAAGCGGTTCGAAGACGACACCAACAAAATTCGCGATCATTATCAGAAGATGAACGAGCATGTCCGCAAGTTTGCACTTGGCGAACATGCCGTGCGGAGCCAAGAGCTATTGAATGAGTTGGCCAAAGCCATGCTCTGTCTGACCGACCAGCAGCGCAAGCGGGAATACGACGCCGCGATGGGGCGCAAGACCGAGGGCGATGTTCGCCGTCGCACGTTTGAAGAGATCCTCCTGTCCAACAAGGTTCTGGACCAAACGCAATTGGACAAAGCCCGAAACTTCGCCAAGGCCATCGGGCTGGACGTTCGCGACGCCGTTTTGCAACAGAAGCTCGCCAAGCCGGATGTCGTCATGCTGGCCTATGCAGAAGCTATCGGTCTGCCCTATATCGAACTGGCCGATATCGGCGTTGCCATCGATCTGGTTCCTATCGTTCCACCGCCAACCGCACGGCAGCATTCGTGTCTCCCCGTAATGGCCGACGAGCAACAAGTGCTCATAGCATCGCCCAACCCGTTGGTGCCCGACGTAGAAGAAGACTTGCGGCTGCGTTTCGGCAAGGTCGTGAGGACCGTGCTCTGCACGCCGGCGAGTATCAACGATCTGGTTTATAAGTATTATCCCCGTGACGCCGTGGCCGCCGCACCGACAGCCAAGCCACAAGCTGCCGCGCCCGAACCCGCGCCCGCTTCCGAGTCGGGGGCCGAACCTAAGTCCGCCAAGAAAGACGCCGCCCCGCTCTCGCCCGAAGAGAAGCAGAAGCTGATAAAAAACACGGCCATCATATCCTTCAACGTCAGCTTCATGGCCTGGATCATATTCCGGCTGGTAACCGGTGGCATGGGTGCCCTGGGTGTAATGGACATTGTCATCGCGGCCGTGATCGGTGGAATCGTCGCCGGCATTGGTGTGGGTGTCGTCATGAAGAAGTGACAAAAAGAAAAGGCAGTTTTGCCGGATTCTCTTTGCACGCTTGAATGGTCGGGCTTGACTGAAAGGGTACACCAAAGACGCCGAGTCGCAAAACATTCAAGACCGGCATCCTCATTCCTCCTTTCCTGCCCTATCTTCTTATCTGCTCGCCATACACGCGGGTTGCTCGCGCGTGATCCGAGGCCGAGCACGCGACTCTATATTGAGTTTTTCGCGTTTGGCACCGATCACGACCAGCCATGGATCAAAAGAGATTTTCACGGCCTGGACTATTGTTTCCGCTCGGGCGTAAATCTTGCACGATTTTCTGGAATTGTATCATCGAAATCAGATTATTTTGCCTCACCGTTAACTGTCACCACAACCCGCCGCGCACCGCCATGCTTGCGATGTTCCCAGAGAAAAATTCCCTGCCACGTGCCCAGGCATAGACGGCCGTCGCGGATGGGAATCGTCAATGAGCTATCGGTCAAGGACGTCTTCACATGCGCCGGCATATCGTCGGGGCCTTCAATCGTATGATAGTAAGGAAAGTCCTCTGAGGCTAAAGTGTCCAGCATGCGGGCCAAGTCAACTGGTACATCGGGATCGGCATTTTCATTGATCGTTAGCGACGCCGATGTGTGCTGGAGGAAAACGTTCATCAATCCCACGCGTATTTCTCTCAATTCGGGCATGGCCTCGACTATCGATCTTGTTACCAGGTGACAGCCGCGGGGGAAGGAGGGTAATCTAATCTCTCGTTGAAACCAACTCATTCTTACGAACCTTTTGTCACTGGTATTTGTCGATTTTAGTGTATTGTCAGAACTGGACTTTTGCAAAATTGCGAGTCAAGGTCACATGTAAAGAAAACTTTGCGAAGCGAAGGTTTCTTTTACATTGTCTTGACTGACAATAATCCATTGACAGATAACAAGTTAACATCTCTGCGGCGTATAGATATAAATTGCCGGCTGCGCCGCCATTTTATATCGAAGTGCCCTTGACTCGCAATTTTGCAAAAGTCCAGCCAGAACCATTGTGGCTCGACTTGCGTATAGTTAGTTCGTGCATTCGGGCGCGAAATTTCCGCGATCCGCCCGATTTAGCTGCAACGAATAGCTTACCCTATCGGACCAGGAGTCAAAGTAAGGCCAATTCCGAGAAAAAAGTCAAGTTTATTTAGGTCAATTTGCCGCCAGGCACTTGACTTATAGAACTATAGGTAGATAATTAGTAGTTCGTGCACATACGAAAAAGCCCCACCTAAGTGGATATGTGCATACCCATTAGACCCGTATCGACGTGTTTTATACACAAATATGGATCTCGCTGCAGGCGTCCCAACGGTAGGATGCCCAGCGACAAGTTTTTTGTTTTTTAATCGCGGACGGAGTGTTCACGAAATGCGGAATGTTTTTGAGGCTATTTTAGAGTGCGGTCACGACGAAGACTTTTTCCCCGTGGCCACGGAGGATTTTAAGGCAACCGAAGCTCCTGCCGGTTCGCGGGCTAAGCTCGACGAACTGGCTCGACGTGTACGGAAAGGGCAGCCCTTGTGGCATCCGGAAGATCGCGGCGATTATAGCGGCCTGACCGGAATCGCCGGCCGGCGGGAGTAATCCCCCCCAGGACGGCGGTCGCGTTCTTATAGGGCGCTCTTTTCCACCAGCGACCGCCGCCGGAAACGCTTGAAAATATTTATTCGAAAAGACGTTTCAAGAAAATCACTTACGGCGCCCAGCAACCGGGTTTCAAACAGCCCTTGATTTTCACCCAAGAAGCGAAAAGGGGGATGGTATTCCCATCCCCCCTTTTTAGCTCGATGGTGTTTGCGCAGTCATAAAACCGCGGGCTTACTCGCTGGACGTTGTGACTTGACAATGCTTGGCAAGCTTTTCACTCAGCACGGTGGGGCTGAATGGTTTTAGTAAATAATCCGTTGCACCGGCCTCGACGGCATCCACAACATGCTCTTGCTGGGTGCCCGTTGCCGTTACCATTATGATCGGCACCGTGGCACCCGTTGCGCGAATCGATTCGATAACTTCCAATCCACACATGCCGGGCATCTGCCAGTCCAAAACTACCAGATCGAACTCGCCTTGCTTAAAGGCTCTCACGGCTTCGCGTCCGTCTGCCATTTCGACTATATTTCTCACACCCAATTCGTGAAGCGTGTCGGCAACTATAGCCCGAATCACCCTAGAATCGTCAACTACCAGGACTCTTGTACTCATTTGTCGGATCTTTGCCCACGAGAATCGCTTGACATTGATTGTAGATGCTACTTTTGCGGTTTCTTTTCTCGCGGTTTCTTCTCGCGAGGCTGACGCCGCTTGACCTCGATGGGCCCCACATTGGATTCCGGCGTGCCGTCCATTACACGATTGATCGATTGGAAGGTGAAAGTATCGGCGTCGACGGGCGTAATGATATTGGTCGCGGAGATTTTTTTACCATCCCGCAAAACACCCTTGGATTGTACTATCCAGCGGTTGTCTTCCTTGGTCCATATTCCTTCCGTGTGACTCCCATCCGAGGCGAACATCCAAGAGCAAACGGTGCCGGCAACCGGATCCCAGCCGATTCGCTGTACACCACTATGGATTTCCTCGTGAGCAAGGCGGATAGTATAATTCCGTAAGATGTAGTTTTTATTTCTGCTCCACTGGGTCAAGATGTCGGCCGATTTAATTTGCTCAGAATCACCGCTATAGGTCCAACGCCCAACCAACCAACTCAACTCGGCCAGTTTATCGTAGTTCGAAGGCGTGAAGGTCATAGTCTCGCGCACATTGTCCATCAACCAACGCCCCTTTTGTTTGACGAGGATAACAGAGTATGTGCACTTCGATGGAGGACCGGGTGGGGCCGGCGAGATATTCGAAACACCGGTCACCAGAGCCACATCCGGACGGATAAAACGAATGGTTTTGCGAGCTGGCACCAGTTTCTGTCCCGGATTTATGGCGAAGTGATTGGCATATTCCCTTTCGATTGCCGCACGCCCTTTGATGTGACGTCCCGAAGCGCCAAAGTACTCGCCGTTTCTGGCCCAAAGCTCGACCACTTTTTTTGCATCACCTTTGGCGAATGCTTCTCGATACTGCCGCCCCAGTTCGATGATGGCTTTGACGTCGGCGGCGCGAGAATCCCTTGTATTGACTTTCTTCTCTACCTTTTTTCCGGATTTCTTATTTTTGGGAGCCTTATTGTCTCCCGCCGCCGGCCCGGCGATCGCCAAGATGATCAGCGAAATTATCGTTAGGTATGCGAATCGTTTCATGGTTTCACTCCTTGGCGGGAACGGCACTTGGACTGCCGCTGAAAGGATTATAGTGGTCATGCGGATTTCTACTGTGGTTTGGCCGCAATAAAATATCCGCCTCATGGAATAATAGCACGTTAACTTGTGCGGATAGTAAAAATCAGGCAGGATTGACTGAAAAAATATATTTTATCCCCAAAAAGTATGGCTTGATCTTCACCAAATAGGATCGAACAATTCATCAGAAGTAAAAACATTGGAATTAGTCCACCCCGTATTTGATTTCTTAACCCAAAAAGGGTACGGTCAAGTATCGCACCCTATTAATGTCAGGGCTTCCTCTGTAAATAGTACCCAAGTTGCAAGGAGTACCAACCATGTATCATGCAATTTTAAAAATATCAGCTTTGACCTTTCTCTTTGCATTAGTTATCGGCTCGAGCACCGCGATGGCCCAATATGGCCCCTGGGGCTGGGGCCCGGGTATTGGCTGGGGCGCTTATCCGGCCACAAATGCAATGTCGGCAAAAACCGCAATTTACAATCAGAAGTCGGCTAACCAGCGTCAAAGCCTTGCGGAAATGAATCAACGACACCAGGCCCAAAACCAATTTCTCATGACCCAGGCTCAAGGACAATCGGCCTTTGCATCCAGCAACTCGCGGGCGGCCGCCGAGTCCTTTATGAAAGGCCGTGAATCCCGGCAGGCGATCGCTCCAAGTAGCATGACCGTTCCCTTGGCGTTGGATCCCAATGCGGCCCCGAGCGCCGTTGCGGCAACCATGCTTCCCAGATCCACTCCCAGCGATAATCAAAGTGTCAGTCAAAGCGACAACCCAAACGCCATACCTTACGACAAGATCATCGATTGGCCTTCACTTTTAAAGGCAAGCACCTTCAGAACACCACGCGTTCGCATCGAAACGATCATGCAGAAAGCCGAAGAGGGAGGCCCCGGTCTGAGTGAGAACGACTACAATGAAATCGTACTGGCCGTCAACAACATGAAGAATTCGCTTCAGCGCATGTCAGAAGGGCTAAATGCCAAAGAGTATATCGGCATAGTAAATTACCTCGATCAACTGACAAAACAAGCAAAAGCGGCGGTGCGACGTTAGCAGGCCTCCGATGCAAGTGAGTACTGAGCCATCCAACTATGGCTATATGAAATCAAGAACGCCTTGCTTCGTGGTACTCACCAATTATGAACCGGCTTTCCAAGAGTTTACGCTATGAACGGATATCTTCGCGTTGCCCTCTTGGTCGAATCCTCTTATAGCTTCGGGCGCCGTCTGCAACAGGGCGTGGCAGCCTTTTCACGAGCCTACGGGCCTTGGACTTTCTATCATGAGGACCGCGGACAAGACGACCCGGTGCGAGAAGACCTGGCCAAGTGGAAACCCGATGGCGTGCTGGCACGGATTTCCAACCCGCGTCTGGCAAAACAACTCCAGCGACTCAAGGTACCCATTGTGGACCTTTGCGACCACGACCTGGTGCCGGTAAGCGGTCGAGTTATAGTCGATCACGCAGCCGTGGTCAAAATGGCCGTCGACCATCTTCGCGAATGCGGATTCGAACATTTGGCTTTTACGGGTTTCCCTAAAGCCGTATTCTCCTGCTGCCGAGAACAGGCCTTCATACAGTACGTAAAGTCCTTGCACATCACACCCCACGTACACGTACCACCCCCCTCGAAAAATGTTCCGCCAGGCGAAAAAGAAGGGCTGGGCCAAATTGAGACCGATGCACTCCGTTACGCTCCGGCATTGGCCAACTGGCTCCGCAAGCTACCCAAACCGATAGGTATTTTGGCTTGCAACGACCGCCGCGCGCAACAACTTCTGACTGTATGTTCGAACCTCGAATTGGAAGTTCCCGACCGGGTTGCCGTGATCGGAGTAGACAACGACGAGGTGTGTTGCGATCTTTCGAATCCTTCTCTCTCGAGCGTCGATCCGGCCGCATTTCGTATCGGGTTTCAGGCGGCCGAAATGTTACAGGAGGCTGTCTACCGGACTGGCAAACCACAATCCGACAACACACCACCCGTCAAAATCCAAGCCGTCGAACCGGTCGGCGTGATTCGACGCACTTCCACCGATGTGCTGGCCTTCGCCGACTCGGAGCTGACCGATATCGTACGTTTCATCCGAGAAAACGCCTGCAATGGATTGAACACCAGCAAGGTCCGCGAATACGCCCGCATGTCACGAGCAACCCTGGACCGCTATTTTCTGAAACACCTCAAACGCACACCGAGAGCCGAAATCATTCGTGTCCGCATCGAACGCGTTAAGGAACTGCTTACCATCACCGATCTGCCGCTCAAACAAATCTCTAAACTCGCCGGCTTCTCGCACGAAGAAACCATGTATCGTGCCTTCAAAAAAGTCATTGGCCAAACCCCCAATGAATATCGTCGCGTCAGTAATTAAAAGAGGTTTTATTATTACTGGACTTTTGCAAAAGTCCAGTTACTGCATATTGCCCTCGGAATCGCCAATCACAACGATGGCCACATCCGCGTTCAGGTTGGGATCTTCGTCGACGCGATGTCCGGCTTGTGTATCCAGATGCACCTGCCGGTGGATGTGGTAGCCTTGCTGTTTGCAGAGTTCCTCGAAGTCGGCGATGGAAAGGAAACGAACGGTGGGAGTATTGTACCAGTTATAACCATCGGCTGATCCGGCATGCGGCGCGCGGCCTTGTTCGACCAGTTCGCGGCGATATTCGTGGTAACCCAGGTTCGGGAAACTAACGATGCTCTCGATGCCCACTCGCAGCATCTCGCTGAGCACGCGTGGTACATCGTGTACGGCTTGCAGGGTTTGCGAAAGCACGACGAAATCGAACTGTTTGTCGCCGAAGGCTGAGAGCCCCTGGTTGAGGTCGGCTTGCACCACGTCAAGACCTCGACATATGGAAGTTTTGATCGAGTCCTGGTCCAATTCGATACCCATTATCCGTTCATGTCCGCGCTCGCGCAGGCGGGCCAAGAGTTCGCCGTTGCCGCATCCCAGGTCCAAAACGCTTGCGCCCGGCGCGATCAATTCCACGATCGAGTCGTAGTCGAGCCGATGGTGCTGGTGGAAGATGCTGGTGGGATTTTGCATGGCCGAATCGCAGCATTTTTCCGGCCCGGCGGCACACCACTGGGTAGTCTTTGGCGTATCATCATCGAGGTTTACCAAGAACAAACGCATCATCTCACCATAGGAGTCGAGCTCATTGGGCAAGAGAAAGGCATCATGTCCACAATCGCTCCGCACGTTGCAGTAGCTGACCGCTTTGCCTTCGTGGATGAGCGTGTCGACAATTTCACGCGACTGGAAAGTGGGAAACAGCCAGTCGCTGGAAAAACTGATTATCAGCCAGCGACACTGCGAGCGGCCGAGGGTGTCCGCCAGTTCCCGGGGTGTTGCGCCCAAGTTGAACAGATCCACGGTCATGCTCAACGTCAAGTAGCTGTTGGCGTCAAAACGTTCGACGAAACGGTCGCCCTGGTAGGCCAGGTATGAGCCCACGGAAAAACGGGTTTCGAACTCGGTACGTATATCGCGTGGATTAAACCGATCGGAGTCGAATTTTTCGATCATGGCCTCGCGGGAAAGATACGTAATGTGGCCCAGCATACGCGCGATGGCCAAGCCGGTCTGTGGGCCCGGACCATGATCGTAGTATTGACCGGCGTGATAATTAGGATCACGGATGATGGCGTTGCGCGCAACCACGTCGAAAGCCAGCGACTGGCTGGTGAGGCGGGGTGAAGTTGCTATGGCAATTGTGCCCTTGATCCGGTCGGGCAGATACGTGGCCCACCAAAGTGCCATGTGCCCGCCCAGCGAACCGCCCACCACGGCCAGAAGTTGGTAGATATGCAAGTGGTCGATGAGCTTAGCCTGCACGGCAACGATGTCGGCGATGGTGACTACCGGGAAATCCGCCCCATAGGGTCGACCGGTCCGCTGGTCGATGCTGTTGGGGCCTGTCGTGCCGCGGCAACCGCCCAGAATGTTCGGACAGATCACGAAATAGCGGTCCGTGTCTATAGGTTTGCCGGGGCCCACGTAAAAATCCCACCAGCCGGGATCGTCATCTTCTTCATGGCGGGCAACGTGCGAATCGCCGCTGAGCGCATGGCAGACCAAAACGGCATTGTCGCGATTGGCGTTGAGCTTGCCATAGGTTTCGTAGGCTACGGTAACCTGTGGTAGTTCGCCGCCATGCTCCAAATGCAATACTTCGTCGAACGTTATGTATTGGGCATATTTAAGCGTTCTGCCGCTGCGCACACTGTCGCTGGATTCGAAAGAGTCCGTCATCTCACCCCTCAACCGCTTCCAAGGCCTGGTCCAGATCGGCTAGAATGTCTTCGATATCTTCCAGCCCCACGCTTATGCGGATGTAGTCGTCGGT
>JAFGTN010000004.1 GCA_016934075.1 Pirellulales bacterium | reverse complement strand
GCTGGAAACCACGCGGCATCTGCTGGCGCGCCGATCCGAAATACGGCGAGAGCATGGGCACGGCCGCTAATAACGACATTATTCAGGCACCGTTCGTGTATTGCGAAAACGGCAAGTACACGGTTTTCTATGGTGGTGGACCACGCAGCGACGGGCACGGGTATCAGATATGCACCGCAACATCCGACGACGGGATAAAATTTGTCCGAAGCAAAGACGCCCAGGGCCGCTCGCGCGCCTTCGCCGGCCCGGGACAATCTCGCGACGCCATGGTTCTTAAGATCGGCGATACGTACTATTGCTACTACTGTGCCGACGAGAATGGCAAGGGCGTGATTGCGCTGCGAACCACGAAGGATCTCGCCTCGGGAAAATGGTCGGAGTATTCGGTCGCCAGTCGCGGAGGCATGCTGGGCACCCACAATTGCAGCCAGCAGTGCCCTTACGTCGTCTACCGGCACGGTTGGTATTATCTCTTCAAGATGGGCTATTCCGACGAATATCGCACGGCAGTCTACGCCTCGAAAGATCCCGCCTTTTTCGGACACGGAGACGAGAACCTGGTCGCCGTACTGCCGGCCTCCGCCGCGGAGATCATCCGCGTGGGCAAGCAGGACTACATTTCGAGCTTGATTCCCGAGTATGGTGGGGTGCGTGTTGCCAAGTTGAATTGGGAGAGAGGGCAGAGGGCGGAAATTAGGAATGTCGAAATCAGAATGAGGAAAGAATGACGAAGGGGGAATGATCAATGATCAAGGTTCAATGATCAAGTCTGACAACTGATCACTGATAACTGACAACTCTATTATTTAAGATAATCTTTGAGGTTTACGGGAATGAATGGGCGTTTGTAGGCTTCGGTTTTTCCCTTGGCGTAGGAGACCCAGAGGCGCAGATCGGTAGCATCGTAGACCGCCGCCATGAGGTTGCCGCCGCGGATGGGGACCTTGCGGGTGAGATCGATAACTCGTTGGGCATCGTATTTGCCGTAGTTGGCCTCGATATGGCGCACGGCCAGGGGATCGCGGGTTTCGGCGTTGTAGACGATGTTTTCGAACACCCGCGGAGCCACCTCGTCAGTGCTGTCGTTGTCGCGCCAGATGAGTAGTTCGGGGGCGTGTGCTTTGATTTTCACGCCAGCCTTGTCCTTGCCGTTGGCGATGATGTAGTGATATTTTTTGATGCGTTTTGTTTTCTTGATGATTTGCAGAGCCTGCTCGAGCGAGCCCGCGTCGTGCAAAAGGTCGCTGAACATGGTATAGAAGGGGGCGCCGTCAAGATTGTAGGGATAGTCTTTTGAGGGCGAATCGCCCATCGAAGTGAGTACCGTGCCGGCGGCGTTCATGCCCGTGTTGACGCCAAGAAAACCGGCAAAGGTAATGTTCACGTGCGGTATCCCCTCGTCGGGCAGCAGCACCAGGATGACCGGGTAGTTCTGCAGACCGGCATCGACTATGTAGTCGAGGTTGCGGAACTGGTAGAGATGGCCGTCGGCAGTGGCTTTACCCCAGATGGCCGCGCCGCTGCAGGAGTAGTCGGAAACCACGGGGATCATGTATGCGCGTCGCACGGTCGCCAGGGGAATCTCCGCCCCGTCGGCCAGGCCGCGCATCTGCTCCTTGAAACGCTTATGGATGTGCGGTGATGTGGCTTTCCAAGCAGCGTCCAAGACGGCATCGGTATATCGTAGCGGCTTCGCGCGTTTATCGTTTTCTTTTGTGAAAGCCTCGTGTTCGCTTTGCTGTGCCGCGCGCAGGAATCCCACGAGCAGTTGTTGGGATTCTTTTCGCATGAGCCGGCCGAATTCACGGCCCATCTCGTAAGGCGTTCCCTTGACGACGACGAGGGGGATTTTTATCTCTGTGCCGTCGTTGTCGGTGCCGGCAACAAACGTGCGATAGCCGTCGGCACGGGTAGTGGAAGAGAAGACGCCGAGCAGAATTAAGAGAATTATCAGCGTATGTTTTCGCATGGGACATCTCCTGTGGAAAAATTATTTTTGCCGGCGGGCAACTCGCAAGCCCAGCATCATCGCAAAACCCACCAGCAACATTGTCGCGGCCGATGGTTCCGGTGTAGCCTGGGCGTACATCCAGTCGTAAAGTTCCGGTGTATTATAAACGGTGCCCCAGATACCATGCCCACCGGTTGCATACTCAGTATATAGAGGGTTTCCTCCGGCGGCCTGGATTGCGGCGATCATGTTTTGGGTGTTTTCGACCGGAACTGTACCGTCGTTGGCAGCGTGAAAGGCCCAGATCGGCTGGTGCACCAGGGCGCCCGCTTTGCCGGGATCGCCGTAGCCGCAGATGGGAACCGCGGCGGCAAATGAGTCGGGTCGTTTGCAAACCATATCGAACGTTCCGCCGCCGCCCATTGACAACCCGGTAACGTATCGACGGGTATGGTCTATGCTGAACTCGGCTTCGAGTTCTTGGATAACTTCCATCGTCATGAAGAGCGAACTGGAAAGAGATGCGCCGCCCGTATACCATCCGGAGTTGGTTTGCGGAGCCAGAAGGAAGCTTGAATACTCGGGCGTCTTGACGTGGTTGAACAGATTATCGATGTTGCCGTTAATCTGTTTGTCGTTTTGCGTACCGCTCTCTCCGGCACCGTGCAGGAACAGCACGAGCGGATACTGCTCTTGCGGATCATAGTTCAGGGGAATAAAGAGCCGGTAAGGCAATGTATTTCCAGTGCCACTGTCGGTGTAAGAGCGAGCTTGAAAATCGTTCGGATTGGCCGCATGGGCGATGCCTACGCACATGCATTGGAACAGAAAAACCGCACAAACAACAAGAATAAGCCTCATGATGTCCTCCCCTCGGTTCATTTGATTGTTTGACTTCTTCCAGGATACCTCATCTCTCGGTGCAAGTCCATGCTTAAGTTGCCGCGGCAAAGCCTTTAAGTCTCTCGCACAGCTTTTGGCCCAACTGGCGGGCGGCTTCTAGTTTGTCGGGCTGTTTGTCGAGATCGGGGATCATTTCCTGCGTGATCTTGGTGTCCGGGCCGAAGAACTTGTGGACGGCTCCGACTTTGCAGCTCTCGCCGTAGCCGCAGGTGAAGCAACTTGCGGCGCCCTGGGCCGATACGCTGCCGATGCACTCTATCTGGTTGTACGCAAAAAATGTCTTGATATTCTCCACAACCTTATCGCCGTTACTGCCCCCGATGCCCACGGCCACGCCCAGTTTGCCGGCCACGGTCTTGCCCTCGCGGTGGCGGAACTGGTAGAAACGTTCGAGGAAACAGTGGGCCATGGCGTTGAGCATGGAGTAATAGTTTGCGGCTCCGATAACATAGGCGTCGGCTTCCACGATTCTATCGCGGAGGCCACGCATCTCGTCCTTGACTTTGCAGATATTATCCTCGATGCATCCCAGGCAGGCAATACACGGCCCGATGCGTTTATCAGCAAGGGAAATAAACTCGGTTTCGACGTCGACCGCGTTTAAAACCTCTTTGACGAGCCTGTCGGTACTATGATCCTTCCGCGGGCTGCCGGAGATACCTAGGACTTTCATGACTATATCCTTTCATAATACAGGCAGGATCGCGGTTTGGCTTTCTGAGTCTTCAATCCAAAGCGACCCATGCAGGAATATCCTTTAGCGATTCTTCGAGTTCTTCATCCGTCACCAGACCGCCAAAGGCTTCGCGAAGCACTACAATCGCCGCAGTGTCAACTATCGGATCCCAGGCGAATACAGCCTCAAGCAAATTGATTACAAACCATCGATCTTCCTGGGGATTACGCTCGCGGATTCGCTTGAGGCGAGTCGAGTGTTGAAGATGATCCTTGAGCATACTGTCATCAGGAAGAGGATAGCACCACAATTGGAAGCGGTCGGAATACAGTTCCATTAGTTGATGGCCATCATCGGTAGGGAAATATCGACTAAAATAACCCGCCGACCACAAATCGATGTATTCGTTGAAAAAAATAACCGGCGGTTTGTGACCGTTGGATCGAAGTGCTAACGCGAAGGTATCCATTTTATGTCGAACATCAACCGGCCACTGATCGGAACTCCATTCAGTCGGATCATCTATTTTGCGGGCATCTGTCCATTCGCGGAATAGAGAGACCACGGCCGCGGCTGAAGCACCACCGAACTTTGCTATTGTAATGCGTTGTGAGGCCATTTTGTGTTGTAAAATGTCGCAGCGTGCGACTCAAAAGCCTGGGAACACTAATCGGCGCTAATCTACACTAATCGATAACACGTTATTAGCGTAGATTAGCGCCGATTAGCGTTCCTTTCTTGTAATCCAAGTCTGCAATTGTATTTAGGCGGACGAATAGTGTTGAACGTGGCCTGAAACACAGCCACACCTCAGTTGTTTATGCGAATATTCATCATTAGGAAGTTCAAAATTATTTCTTTATTCGAGCTTCCTATGTCCTCGTTTTCCAGTCTGCAACGTTATCGTTGTCTTTATATTGTTTCTTCAACTTTGCCAGTGTGGCCTTCAGTTCTTTGACCTGCTTGGCGTAGGCCGGATCGGCGTAAACGTTGTTCAGTTCATGCGGATCTTTTTGCAGATCGTAGAGTTCCCATTCGTTGAGGTCGTGGAAGTAGATGAGCTTGTAGCGGTCGGTGCGAACGCCGTAGTGCTTGTGTACCATGTGCACGGCCGGGTATTCGTAGTAGCGATAATAGAGGGCTTTGCGCCAGTCGTCGGGCGTCTTGCCTTCCAGGATCGGGAGAAAGCTGCGGCCTTGCATGTCTTCGGGTATGGGCGTGCCGGCCGCGGCCAGGAAGGTTTCGGCGAAGTCCAGGTTCGAGACCAATGCGTCGGAAACCGTGCCCGCCTTGATTTTAGCCGGCCAGCGGACCAGCAGCGGCATGCGGTACGATTCTTCGTACATAAACCGCTTGTCGAACCAGCCGTGATCGCCCAGGTAGAAGCCCTGGTCGGACGTGTAGAAGACGATCGTGTTATCGGCCAGGCCGTGTTTATCCAGATAGTCGAGCAGGCGCCCCACATTCTCATCGACCGAGGCAATGCAACGCAGGTAGTCCTTCATATATCGTTGATACTTCCACCGCAGCAGGTCCTTGCCCGAAAGATTTGCTTTGCGGAAGGCCTCGTTTTTCGGTCCGTAGGCGGCCTCCCAGCGGGCCAGTTGCCGGGGCGTGAAGCGGAGTTTGAACCCCGGTGTTTTGGCTGGTTTGCCGTCCTTGCCCGGCAGAGGATCGAGTTTGAGATCTTCGACGGGCCGCAGGTGACGATCGATTGTCATCTCCTGCTCGTGAGCCGGCGTGCCGCGGGTGGCGTAGTCGTCGAAGAGCGTTGGCGGTTCGGGCAGGTCGACGTCATCGTACTTCGTCAGATATTTCGGGCTCGGCAACCACTCGCGGTGCGGCGCCTTGTTATGGCACATCAAGAAAAAGGGCCGATCGGAGTCGCGCCGTTCGAGAAAGCCGATGGCGATGTCGGTAATGATGTCGGTAACATAACCCTGGTGGACCGACGGCTTGCCCATCTCGATCAGTTTGGGATTGTAATAGTTCCCTTGCCCCGGCAGCACGTTCCAATAATCGAAGCCGGTGGGATCGGTGCGCAGATGCCACTTGCCGATCATGGCCGTTTGGTAGCCGGCTTTCTGCAAAAGTTTGGCCACGGTTTGCTGAGCACCGTTGAAGCTGTGCCGGTTGGTGGCAAAACCGTTGAGATGGCTGTACTTGCCCGTCAGAATCACGGCTCGCGACGGCCCGCAGATGGAGTTGGTACAGAAGCAATTAGAGAATCGGATGCCGCCTTTGGCCAGCCTGTCGATATTTGGTGTCTTATTGATGCGGCTGCCGTAGCTGCTGATGGCGTGCGAGGCATGATCGTCGCTCATGATAAAAATTATGTTTGGCCGCGCGGGTTTATCTTTTTTCGCGGCCTCGCCTAAAGCAAGCGTGGCAGCAAACGACAGAATCACGAACGCGGCAAGTAAATAAGAACGCAAACGGTACATGGTTTTTCTCCAAAGCGCTTCTAGCAATTTTTCGTGCGAATCCGGCTACAAATCGACACCCGCGCCGATCGACTAAAATAGCATGAAAAAACGGGCACAGGGGACGTGCAGCAACCATTAGTATGGCAGGCTTGATGGCGCACGGCAACACCCCGGTCCACGTTTTTTGGTTCGCTGACCCTACGTCAAATTTCACTCTTTTGCAGCGATTTGGCCATAAACAACGCTCCGCCGGCATCGGCGACGTAAACCGCCTGGGAAAACCCGAAAGAACTATAGACACATCGAGCCGGTTTGTTGTTTTCCAGGACCTCCAGGGTGAGCTTGCAGCAACCGGTCGCCCGGGCTTCCGCTTCGATGTTTTCCAGCAACAAACGTCCGAAACCGTTCCCTCGCATTTCGGGCACGATATAAATATTGTGGATATTGAACAAGGGTTTTGCCGCGAACGTGGAAAAGCCTCGAAAACATACGGCAATACCGACCGGCCGTTCGTTGCACAGGGCAAGAAAAATCAAGGTGGTCGGATGATCGCGAAGTCCATCTATGAGGTTTTCGCGAACGTCTGCTGTAAGCGATTTACCATTACCCATGGGATCCGTGGCGTAGGCGTCTACATAGGAACCAATCCTTAGCGGGATGTTGAGCGCACATCCATCGTTTGTGCTCGAGGGAGCACAAATTTACCCCTAATGACCGGTTGCCCGATCGTATCACTTGGCAACTACCGATAAGCTACTACTCGAATACGCCTTCGCCGAAACCGCCGCTGGTGGCTTTATTCGTCGACTGATTTTTCCGGGCGGGAGAAATATGTGGTCCGCCGAATTTGTCTGCCGGCTGAGTGTGTGCCGGTTCGACCGACGAGGGTCGCGATGTCGAGTGCGTCATCGAATCTTCTTGGTCATAATCGTCGTAATTCGAAACGTAGTCGGGCGAAGTGGCCAATTGCTTTTCTTCCTCGTAGGATTCGATGACCTTATTTTGGATCATCTCTCGGCACGAGGAATTAATCGGATGCGCGATATCGGCATATAGTTTCGCCCGCCCATCTTCGTCCTTTGCCGCCTGCCCTTCTCTAAGTCGTTTGCCGCATTGGTTGCAAAATCCACTTCGCAAATGGTTTTTACATCCGCAATACGGGCAATGAGCCGTAAGCTTACGGCTGGGCATGGCTACGAAGGGTCCGCTGGACCCCTCAATGATTTTAAGATCACGAACGACGAATGAATCGTCGAATGTGATCGAGCAGAACGCCTTCAGGCGTTCGCCAGGCTCGTCCATGAGCTTGACACGAACCTCGGTGATCTCCACGGCGGTCCCTCCTTAAACAACACTGGTGAATCAACGGCATGCTTGAACTGCGTAAGCTACTCCCATTCCGCGGGCCTGCAACCGTCCGGCCACGCGCCGGGCATGTCGCATGTGTTGGCACAATCCAAAGTAGCATGTACCGCTTCCACTCATTATGTGGCCAAAACAATCCTGACTTTGAAACTCGGATTCTAGTTTGCATATCCAGTGACACAGTTTTGCGGCAGTGGGCTGCAATCGATTGAAAAGCAATCGACCGGCAACCGCTAAGTCGCCCCTGCGCAAGGCGTCGAGAATAGGGGTCAATTCTCGTGGCTGTCGAACTGGTGTACAGGCACGATACACATCGGCGGTTGAAAGTCCGACCGGCGGACGAACCACAACAAAACACAACGCGCCCAGGCCGTCGATCGGTTCGATTCGCTCACCTCGGCCACGACAGACAGCCGGTCCATCGTGAAGGAAAAACGGAACATCGCTTCCCAATTCCGCGGCAAGTTCGGCCAACTCGGCCGTGCTCCAGTTGAGTTTCCAGCCCTTGTTAGCGGCTATAAGTGCCGCGGCCGCATCGCTGGATCCCCCACCAAGTCCCGCCGCAGTCGGTATGCGTTTGACCAACCGCAACCTGGCACCGCTACGGACCTGAGCCCGACGGCGGAGCAACTCGACAGCTCGATATACAAGGTTCGTGCGACCATCCGGAACACTTTCTTCTTCGTTCCTCATTGCGCTGGTGGTCGATACCTGACCATCCGCCAATGATGATTCACACGCAGAGCTATTCTCTACCCTGTTGCAGTTAAACTGTATCAGTTCGCTGGAATCCTCCTTAAAAAAAACACTGTCATACAAACCAATGGGAACCATGAGTGTTTCAATCTCGTGGAACCCATCCGCCCGTTTTCTCAAAACTTCGAAAAACAGGTTAAGCTTTGCGGGCGTTTGGATTACAATGTCCACCGAATCACGGTGGATATGCATTATTTTATTCCCTAATAGAGGTATTTGTGTTGATAGATTTAACGAGATTCTATCGCTCATCTTTCGATACGTCAAGCTGATAGTTGACAATTAGCACAGGAAAAATTCACCATTTTTTGAGAAATTTGCCATTTGGACCATCAGGCAGGTAAAAACACCCCTTTCGTGGTACTATTCAGTTATGAACTCAATTCAAAACGTACCGGATTCCCCCCCCAATTCAAAGCCCACTCCAGGCGAGAGAACCGCAGCGGAGAAGCCGCCGGGCCTGATGAAGCGACTATACAATTGGGTTCTGCACTGGGCAGAGACGCCTTACGGGACGCCGGCGCTGTTCATTCTCTCTTTTGCCGAAAGCTCCTTCTTTCCGATACCACCGGATGTCCTGCAGATTGCCCTATCGATCTCAAAGCCTCGACGTTCCTTTTACTATGCCACCGTAAGCGGAATCGCATCAGTTCTAGGAGCAATTTTGGGCTGGTACATCGGCTACGCGTTTTGGACCGTAACGCAAGATTTCTTTTTCAACTGGGTGCCGGGCTTTACGCCAGAGCTGTTCCATACCGTCGAAACCCGCTACCACGATAACGCTTTTGCGGCGATCGCCTTCTCGGGCTTTACGCCAATTCCCTACAAGATTTTTACCATTTCGGCCGGCGTTTGCGTCGTGCCCCTGCAGATACTGATCGTCGCCTCCATTCTTGGACGCTTCGCCAGGTTTTACTTGGTGGCCGTATGTATTTTCTTTTTCGGACCCAAAGTCAAAGACCTGCTCGATAAATATTTTGGGATAATTACCTTCCTTTTGGCAGCCGCAGTAATTGCAGGATTTGTTGTGGTCAAGTATATGCTGTAAGGATGCCAGCCCGGATGCAATAATAGAAAAAACCGCGTGCCGCACGGTGCGGCACGCGGTTGCTGGGAGGATTATAAGCTAATGGCGACATTACTCGCGTGGGAATCAGAAGTTATACGTCAGGCCCGCAAAGCCACCATGTAAAATCAACTCGGCATTGTGGTCGATATCTTTGATCTCGGGAATATCAACGATATAGAAGGGTATCTGGTTGTCGGCCAGCCCCATGCCCGTGGCCATCATCAATCTATAGCCGATACGCGCCGACCAGTTGCAGGCGAAATTCCATTCCAACCCAACATCGATCTGCGTAATCACAGAGAAGACATCCTTGGATGACGAAACAGGGAACGTACCTGGCATGCCGCTGGCAACCGTAGGCCGGCCCAATCCGCCATCACCTCGATAGAGCTGGTAATAATTTTCGATGTGGTTACAACCGATGCCAATTTTCGGGCTGAGGTAAAGCTGCAAATTGTGCCACCGCGGTGCCCGAGTTTCAAAACCTACTTGGAAAGCAAAAACATTGTTCTTCACGTGTTCGTCGAGATATGCCTCGTAGAGTCCTCCACCGTCACCCCAGTAGTTATTCTGCATGACACCGCCGTAAATCAAGTGATCGCGGAAACGAAGGTATCGGAAGCCGAGAGTCCATTGAGTATCCCAGGGCCAGCATGCACCGTAGCCCATGCCACAGCCTCCACAGCAGAAGTTACCGCGGAGCAGGTTAATTTCAAAGTTGTGGAATTCATCGGAGCGCCACAAACGTTGTTCAGCGGAGTTTCTGAAGATCGCATCCGCGTTTGTGGTAGTACCGTTGCCAACAAACTCGACCTCGGTGACCTCGAGCGTCGTGCTCACGGTCGCACCGGGTATTCCCGCCATGGACATACCGTAGAACGGGTCGAGTGTCCAGTAGCCGAACTCCAGGGCCCAGCAGTTGCAGCAGAAACGCCTTCCAACGCGTACCTCGCCGCCACCTTTCCATTGCTGGCCGTAGTTCGATTTCATCATCTGGTTCGTCAAGTCGGCCGACTCATAAGTCGTCCAGATACCGTTGGCCTGGTTGCGGCCCATCATCAGGCCCATGAAGGAGGCATACCATGGGCAACAGCAGCATTGATCGATGCAGCATGTATCATAGCAACTGTCGCAGTCGTCGACACAAGAACCGCCCATGAAAAGGCCGGCGCCTTCGGTTTGCCCCTCGGGAATCGGTTTGATGGGATCATTTTCGTCGAGCATCTTGGAAACGGTGTTCCTACGCGCGGGGGCGACTCTTCTTGCCGGAGCCACTCTTCGAACGGGCGCCGGATTACGCACTATGCCCGAGCCCACCGGACGCGGAGCGTCGGG
>JAFGTN010000325.1 GCA_016934075.1 Pirellulales bacterium | reverse complement strand
CGCGGAGCATGGCGGCGGCTTTTTGCAAGGCATCCAGGGCCAACTCGCCGTTGCGGCGCTCGGGCGGTCGCACCAGCAGGCAATATGGGTCGTCGGCAATGATGGTGGCCATGAAGCGGCGGAACGTCTCGGCTCGCATCAAGCCCGAGGTGCTGCGACCGACTGGTCCGAAGTTCATGATGCCGGCCGCAAGCCGAGCTTTTTGAGATCATCGGCCAGATCGTCGCGCGTGAAAGTTCGCATCGCAAGAAATTTCGGTTTATCGCTCGCGGTAAGTGATCCGCCCTTTGGTGAGATCGTAGGGAGAGAGTTCGACGCGTACTTTATCGCCCGGCACAATGCGGATGAAGTGTTTCCGCATTTTCCCGGCCACGTGAGCAATGACCATGTGCCCGCCCTCGATCTGCACGCGAAAGCGAGTATTGGCCAAGGCCTCGGTTACGGTACCCTCTACTTCAAGGGCTTCTTCTTTCTTTGTCATTCTCGACTCCAGTACCAAACAACAAAATCTCGCAAGTCCTGTATTTTACCATTTTGAGCATGTTAGTCCAGACCATTTGAAATATGTGATCTTAACCGAAACGGCAAACGAAGCTTTGATGGCAATCTGCCCTAGGGAATCTCCCCCCATATATACTAAGACGGTATATGGTATGCCTGGAACGGGTTCACATTACGCTCCGAAAACAAATTTTCAACAGGCTGCTTGAAGCCCGTGTCACAAATAATCTTACAATCTCAAAAGCGGAAATCTCCGGGAACATTTTGAGCCGGTGTTTCGTCAAACTTGCAGAATCTCGGTCGATTCAGTTCCCGGATTATTCCTGCAACGTGTTTTTCAAACCATATTAATCCAAATCAAGAGGATACGCTCATGTTCGGTCTAATTAAAAAAACGTCGGTCGAACTGTTAGTGTTGTGTTTGGGCATTATTTGTGCGTGCGGGGCCGGACGGAAACCGACCGAAGCGAGCGATCAAAATAATCCCGGGAACGCAAACCAACAACGCCAAAAACCCGGGGGGATCGAAGAAGATCCCAACCGCAACGCCTTGGTCAAAGGCGGCAACCAGTTCGCCATCGACCTCTATGGAAAATTGCGCAAAGACCAGGCGAATAAAAACCTCTTCTTTTCGCCCATGAGCATTTCCACGGCCATGGGGATGGTCGAAGCCGGGGCACGCGGCAAAACGGCCGAGGAGATTGCCCGCACGATGCACTTCACTCTACCCCAATCACAACTGCACCCGGCTTGCCGGTCGCTTTTAGAAATCATTCAAAGCCCGGGGGAATGCGAATTGAGCATAGCAAACCGACTTTGGGCCCAACGTGGACACAAATTTCTCGAAGATTTCCTCAATATCACCAAGCAGCAATACGGGGCCGAATGCGGCCTGGTCGACTTCGCCGGCGATAGCAACGGGGCCAGACTGGAAATCAATTCCTGGGCCGCTAAACATACACGGGACCGAATTCGAGACCTCATCCGCCCGGGCTTGCTTTCCACGGATACGTGCCTGGTTCTAACCAACGCCATTTACTTCAAAGGGCCATGGCTCAAACCGTTCGATGCGAGGAACACTAAACTGGCATCCTTCTTCACCGACGACGGCGAGAAGCAAGTCGAAATGATGACCATGAAAGATCCACTCTGCCGCTACACCGAGATCGAGGAGGAGGGCTTGCAGATCCTTCAGAAGCCGTACCACGGACGGCAAGATCTATCCATGACGATCCTGCTGCCCAGGCGCGAACCTGAGTCGCTGGCCAAACTCGAAGCAGCTCTGTCGCAAGATAAGTTGACAACATGGTCCAAGCAACTGAAAACCCAAGCAGTGAAAGTGTCCATGCCCAAATTCCAGATGGAAACCTATTACTCCCTCAAGGATCAATTGTCTGAATTGGGCATGCCCATGGCGTTCACTCCCAAGGCCGACTTTTCGGGCATGGATGGCACGCTGGAACTCCTTTTGTCATTCGCCGTGCACAAGACGTTTATCGCGGTAGACGAAAAAGGTACCGAGGCCGCAGCAGCCACCGCAATCGGCGCCAAACGCGGCGGCAAACACCCATCGTCCCCACCGCCCGAATTCCGTGCCGATCATCCATTCGTCTTTCTCATAAGCGACAATCGCACCGGTAGCATACTATTCCTGGGACGGTTTTGCGATCCTTAATGGAAACCCAGAGATGAAATTATTAGTGTTGCGCTCTTCCGTGGATTTAGGACTTCGAGCCCGATTTTTTCGGATTTTGCTCCTTGCGATTTTAGGAGCAAACGGCTGGGCAATTCTACAAAAGCATCGTAGAATTGCGGTATGAGTTTGCCGATTCGAACATTGCCGATTGTGGAGCACTGGGACTGCCGGGGTTGTGCCACCTGTTGCCGGGGGACGATCTTTGCGCTCTCCGAGGCGGATCTTGCCCTCCTGCGCGAGCAGGCTTGGGAAAAGCACCCGGATTTCAAGGGCGTTAAGATCCTGCAACCGCACGGGCTTTTCAAAAAAACCTATTCGCTGGCCAAGCGCAAGGACGGCACGTGCGTGTTTCTCGACGATAAGGGGCTGTGCCGCATACACGGCGAGTTCGGTTTCGATGCCAAGCCGCTGGTCTGCCGCATGGCGCCTTTGCAATTAGTGCCCTTGGACGACCGCGCGCTGTTGACCGTGCGTCGCTATTGCCCCACGGGCGCGGCCGACGAAGGGCAACCGCTGGAGGAGCATCTGGCCACGTATCGCAAGATGGCCGAGGAAAAAGTGCCGCCCCTGGCCCCAGCCATGCGGCCGCCAATAACGCGACGTTGCCGCCGCTCTTGGCACGACACGCATCGCGTGCTCGACGCATTGGAACGGCTCATGCTCGACGACCGCTTCCCCTTGGTACGGCGTCTGGTGCACGGTCTGGAGTTCTGCGACTATCTAGATCAATGCAAACTGCACCGGCTGGACGGTAGTCAGTTCGCAGAGCTTGTGCCCGTCTTGGAAGAGGCCGCGGTGGAAGGAGCCGCCGAACTCTTCGCCAGTCGGACACCGCCGCGCCGCACGATGGCCGGAATCTTTCGGCAGATCTGCCTGGAATACCTGCGTCTGCATCCCGGGTTCGTTATCGAGGCGTCTTGGACCGAGCGTTGGCGGCTGGTCCGCGCGGCGCTGGCCTTTTCTCGTGGTAAAGGCGCCGTGCCGTATATGCACGGCAGTTTTCCGGAAACTACCTTCGCCAACCTGGAGGAGCCGCTG
>JAFGTN010000324.1 GCA_016934075.1 Pirellulales bacterium | reverse complement strand
CTTGGGGCCGAAGAAGACTTGGGCCGTGCCGCTTAACTCTATGCTATTGGTCGTTGTGGAGGAAAGCACTCCGCCGAATACGGTGCGGGCGCCGAGTACAGCGGGCGTGGTTGCCGAGAGTGTTTTGCCGCTCTTATCGCGGACGATGAACCGCGCGGCCGTGAATTCATCGACATCCAGTTGCACCAGCGGCGTGTTGCCTTGTCGGATTCCCAGCAGACTGACCGATAATGGTTCGTCGGCTCGGGCGACTGCCAGAACGGTCAACTCTCGGGCATCCACCGGGAGAATATATTTCGGGATTTGCATCCGCGAGTCGGCATCGAAAACGACTTCAGCCTTTTGGGCGTCGAGTCGTGGACCTTTGCAACCGGCTGCCGGAACGAGTACATGACCGGCCGGGGAGAGATCTCGCCAGCGGACAACGTGTCCGTCACGGGTATCGACTCCCTTGTCGGCCTGTAAGTGCAGTTTCAGGCCTTTGCGAGGAGGTCCGTTGTTTGCCGGCGCGTCGGCCAAGGCGTTTACCATGCCTAGCAGTGCGGATAGGACCGTGGTGATTAGGATGGGTGTTGTTTTACAAGGCATAGTTGATTTTCCTATAGACGCCGGGCTGAAACGGCTCCGGGATCCATATCTTGTTTTATACGAGCGGTGACCAGGCCGGCAGTTGACCGCAAAAATCGAATTACTTCATATGCTGAACGCCTAGTGCTTCAATTCTCTCTTTGACCTTTGGATCGTCTAACTTTTTATGCGGATATACTCGGTTTCCTCGGCCTGGTTGCTGTACTGGCCGGTTTCCCATTCCCAATCGCCGCTACGCACGTAATAGATGTTGTCTTTGTTGAATAAACGTTGTAGTGTAATTCGATAATTCATTTAAACGGCAAAGTCCATGTCTAATCTTGTTGTAGGCGGGCCGGTACGGTCGTGCGATGAGGCTAGACGGTAATGACCTCCATTCCATGGTTTTTGAGGGCCTTTTGGTCTTGGGCGGACAAACCTCCGTCGGTAATGAGCGAATCCACACATCCGATGTCGCCCATGTATGCGAAGCCCGTCTTGCCGAACTTGGACGAGTCGGCCAGGAGGATGACTTCGCTGGATTGTGTAATGGCTTTTTTAACGACCTCGGCGACGTCGATCTGGTTGGCGGTGATACCGCGTTCCAGGGTGAATCCGTCAGAGCCGATAAAGGCTTTGCCCACATGGATTTGGGAAAGCTCGCGGAGCGCGATGGGGCCGACCATGGCTTCGGAGGCCGCTTTGAATTCCCCGCCCACAAGCGTGACCTGCAGGGAAGGATTAACCCGCGCGAAGGGCAGCAAGAGTGTGGAATTAGTGACGACGTGCACGTCACGTTTGCCCAGAAGATACTTGCCGATCAGACTCGTGGTGGTGCCGGCGACGATGATCACATGGTCGCCATCCTCGATCATGTCAGCCGCACGGCGGGCAATTCTTTCCTTGCGATCGGCGTTGGTTTTCTGTCGCTCGATGATTTGCGGGTGAAATGCCGGAACGGCTCCGCCATGCGTGCGGACGATGAGTCCTTCGCTGGCTAGCGATTCCAGGTCGTTTCGTACGGTTACAACCGAGACGTTTGTTTGTTTGCTGATGCTCGAGACGGATATGCCCCCCTCTCGGGCGATAAGGTCCAGCATTTGTTTACGGCGTTCAAGCATGTATTTACCGTTAGTTTTCGATATGGTTTCCGATTTCTTTCTTATTGCTTTCTTTTTATGTTCTAACGACTTGCTTCTGTAAAGTCAAGCTAGCTCGGCCTGTTTTTCTGTGGTTTATGGAGTTTTTTTGCATCGTGCGAAATATTGTAAAGAGTTTCCGAAATGTTCTGCTTGACGGGTATGATGCGGGATAGTGACAATTTGAGTAGGAAGAGAGAGTGTGAAAGAGGGTGAAAATGTCGAATGTCGAAATCAGAATGAGGAAAGAATGAGGGAATGACAAATGATCAAGGTCCAATGATCAATGATCAAGTAGCAGGTCGGATCATGATCCGGCAATAGTGACGAAAGACTGACATCTGTAGTCTGAAAACTCGCACCTCATACCTGACACCTCACGTCTGGCACCTTAAGAGAGATGCATAAATGCAAAAACATATTGTTACTTATTTATTGTTAGGCTTGTTTGTGATGTCCCTTGTTCCAGTGGTTGATGCCGCGGAACTGTTGATTGGCACGAGCCACGTCAGTATTACACCCGAGCGGCCGGTGAGTCTGGCGGGGCAGCATCATACCCGCATTGCCCGCGAGGTGGAATGCCCTTGCACGGCGACGGCCGTGGCGCTGGAATCTCGTGAGGATGGCAAGGTGCTGGACCAGGCGGTGATGGTTTCGTGCGACCTGATATCCATTCGTGGCGGGATCGAGGACATGTTTCGAGAGAAGATGGCGTCGCGGTTGCCCGACTTGGACTTGAAAAAAGTGTTTTTCAACGGCACTCACACGCACACCGCGCCGACGATGTTGGAGGGCAATTACGAATTACCCAAGGACATCATGCAGCCGCGCGAGTTTGTCGATTTTGTCACCGACCGGCTATGCGATCTGGTAATCGAGGCCTGGAAATCCCGCAATCCGGGCGGCGTGAGTTGGGGGCTGGGGCATGCCGTGGTCGCGTTTAACCGGCGCGTGGTTTATGCCGACGGCTCGGCCAGGATGTATGGGCCCACTCATGTTGCGAACTTTCGACGGATCGAAGGCCCCCAGGACCACGGCGTCGAAGTGCTTTTCTTTTGGGATAAAAACAAGAAGCTCATCGCCACGGCCGTCAACGTCGCCTGCCCGTCGCAGGAGGTCGAAAGTCGCAGGGCCGTGAATGCCGATTTTTGGCACGAGGTTCGCCGGGACTTGCACAAGCGTTACGGCAAGGATCTGTGCGTGCTGGCCTGGACCGGCGCCGCGGGCGACCAGTCGCCCCATTTGCAGTGGCGTGAAAAGGCTGAGGAGCGGATGCGTAAAAAACGCGGGCTCACGCGCAAGGAGGAGATCGCCCGGCGCATAGTCCGCGCCGTGGACGATGCTTACGAAGTTGCCAAATCGGATATTCATTACGACGTGCCGCTGGTGCATGTGGCCAAGCAGATCAAGTTGCCCGTGCGCATGGTGACCGACGAGGAGTACACCCGGCGCAAAGTAGTTTACGACAAATTGGCAAAGAAAAAGGAAACGACCGAAGCCGACCGGCGTACGATGACGAGATACAAGAGGGTCATGGATCGCTACGAGACGCAAAAGGATAATCCCTTTTGTGAAATGGAATTGCATGTTTTGCGGCTGGGCGATGTGGCCATCGCCACCAATCGTTTCGAGCTTTATACGGACTACGGCATTCAG
>JAFGTN010000031.1 GCA_016934075.1 Pirellulales bacterium | reverse complement strand
TGCGGCTCAGCAGGAGTTTCGCCCTCCAGATTGTGTTAAGGTTTTTCGATAGCGTATAAGTGTTTATAAGTGGCCACATACAACACTCCATTAGCGGCCACGGGCGTGGTACAGATGCGATCCCGCATGCGAATCTTACTGATGACTTCAAGTTGCTTACCGGCGCGAAGCACCCAGAAGGTTTGACGTCCCGTACCAAGGTAAACTTTGCCGTCGGCCACCAGTGTCGAGCCCCAGATGGGTCCACCTGCCTCGTGCACCCAATATGGTTTGCCTGTCTCGGCGTCGAGGCAGTGCAGCCGTCCGTCGAAGCCGGCGATGTAGACCAGCCCATCGTGGATCGAGGCGGTGGAGATGCTTTTGCCCAAGTCCTTATAGCTCCATACCAGGCCAGAACGAGTGACATCGCCTTTTCCACCCGCATCGATGCAAACAAACCAGCCGGTTTTTCCGCTGTGCCAGGGATCTTGCGTAATGGCCAGGTAAACGCGGTTCTTGTCAAAGACGGGATTGGCCGTAATCTCGTACGACTGGGTGTGGTAACCGTATTCCAGCGGCACGACGTCCTGGGTTTGGGCCAAGGGGTGGCCGTTAAAGAACCAGACGGTTTTAGTCGTGTCCGCGCCGGCGGCCAGCGACTCGATGGCAAACAGATAGCCCTTGCCCGTCCCCTGATAGATTTGCTTGCAACCGTTGACCATACCCAGCGCGGGCGAACTCCATTGGCCGTGGATGATATCGATGCCCAGGTTGAAGTCGTCGCGGGCCAGCCGCTTTCCGGTTTTTCTATCAAGTACGATAAGCGTGGGCGCGGCCGGATTGTTTACGCGGCTGTGCGTCCACTCGACGCCGTTGGACGTGCAAACGTATAGCCTTTCGCCGTCGATCAACACCGAACAGTTCGAGGCATTGTGCGGCCGAACACCGTCCTCGGCCGCCATGTCGTAGAGCCAGAGTATGTCGGCATCGGCCTTGCCGGGCACAAGCGGACCACCGCTGTTGTCGATTGGCCGACGTTCGCGGTCGACGACCGGCATCATGTGTGTACCCTCATCCTTATATGGCCCCTGATTGCCGTCGGCCATGCCGTTCACATCCAGGCAAACCACCTCACAGCGGTTAGTGACTATGAAGGCCTTTCCGTTTTCGACCGAGGGCGGCGAGGCAATGCCCGTAAAGTGCCAGTCGGAATACTTGATCTCATACATCTTGGGCACGGCCAACTGCCATAAAAAACGCCCGGTTGCCTCATCGAAACACAATAGGATACCGCGGTCGCCTTCGATGCGCGGGTCGCGGGGCGCCTGGTTGTTGGTGCCCACAAATATCTTGCCTCCGGCCACGACCGGCGGACAATTCGACTGGCCTCCCAATCGGGCAACCCATTTGACATTCTTGGTTGTCGCCGGATCAATGTCGCCCGTCTCATGATCGCGCCGGCCCGGATCGAAAGTCTCGCAAAGCCCCGTCTCGTCGGAAACCATATTGCGCGAGAATCGCTGCCCCCATTGAGGCTGGTCGTCCGCCCATAACGGAACGGTCTGCAGCATAACTACGATAAGAGCGATGATTGCCCGGGAAAGATTGGACGGAACGCTTATTCCGAAGTATTTCTCACGGATCGGTTTCACCACCACATTCTCCGGAAGTGAATATGAAATACCATAAGAGTTGAGCAAAGATGCTATACCATTTTGATACTCGACTCCGCCCGTGTCAACCAGGCCGCTGGTTGGACAAATTGAATGAGTATTCAAAAAACAATTTCTCAGACTTGGTACCTCGCATTATGATAACTAATAAATAAGTAGAGAAGCTTCGGCCACAAGAGGAAATATCGCTTTTCGTGGCGGAAAACCGCATGGAAAAAGCCTTGCAGGCTGATTTGGGCTCTATCCTATTGGTAAGGAGAGTCTAGAATTAAGGAAATGGGAGGTAGCATCATGAACAGGTATGACTATACCCCCGGTGGGTGCTGCTCTAACCGGGATTGTTTATGAGCCATACTAAGCGCGAAGCGCAAGCGAGGGGGCAACGTTTTCCCTTGCTTCCTGTTCCTCGCTTGCACTTCGCGCTTAGTATTTCAAACGAATACATCGCCACATAAATAATTCGGGCAAAAATTTTTTCCGGAAAACGAAAAACAACATGAAAAACACCGGCAACCAGCCCCCGACCACACGCCGAATCGTGCTGGAGGTGCGCGGAGTGGTTCAGGGAGTGGGATTCCGGCCGTTTGTTTTCGGCCTGGCACGGCGATTGGGACTGGGCGGTTCGGTTCGCAACGAGGCCGATGTGGTCAGGATCGAGTTGCAAGGTCCGCATTCCGCGGTAGACGATTTTTTACGACTGCTCCCAAGCGAAGCGCCCGCCCAATCGCGGATCGATTCGGTGGAGATTATTGAGCAAGAATGCCACGAGCAGTGCGCCTCGGTGTTTGAAATTCACGCCAGCGTGGACCAATCCGCTCCGCGCCCGACTATCCCGGCCGATTTGGCCACATGTGGCGAGTGCCTGGTCGAAATACGGGATTCCCACCAGCGGCGTTATCGTTATGCGTTTACGAATTGCACTCATTGCGGTCCCCGTTGGTCAATCATTCGCGGCTTACCCTACGACCGGCCGCGGACCTCGATGGAGTCGTTCGAGATGTGTGCCGCTTGCCGCGGCGAATATGAAAACCCGGCCGACCGGCGTTTCCATGCACAACCGGTAGCCTGCCCGGCTTGTGGGCCTAAGCTAAGACTGCTAGAGCCCGACGGACGTCCAATCGCCGAAAAAGATGCGGCCATGCAAGTCGCGGTCGAGATGGTTCTGGCCGGACGGATCGTGGCCATCAAGGGATTGGGCGGATTTCAACTCGTTGTCGACGCCACCAACCAGGCAGCCGTAGAACGACTGCGAGCGAGAAAGCACCGCCCCGATAAACCACTGGCGTTGATGGTGTCGTCGATCGACGCGGCAAAGGAATGTTGCACGATTTCCGAAGAAGAACAAAGGTTGTTGGAATCGGCGGCCGCGCCGATCGTGCTCTTGCAACGGCGCGACGGCGAAGACAAGATCGCCCAGGGCGTGGCGCCTGGAAACCCATATTTGGGACTGATGTTGCCGTACACGCCGCTACATCACTTGCTCATGGCGGCCGTCGACCGGCCCGTCGTTTGTACCAGTGGAAATTTTTCCGAAGAACCCATGGCCACCACCACCGCCGAGGCCATGGCGCGGCTGGGAACAATCGCCGACGCCCTGCTGGTCCATAACCGCGAGAT